>NZ_JAWDXO010000003.1 GCF_032477075.1 Fusobacterium sp.
GCTGACTAACAATCAGCTTTTTTGTGCTGTCAATTTTAATCTTATTCGATTAATATATCTAATATGAATCCAAAATAATTAATATTTTTTATTTTTTCAACAAATTTATCAAATTATAATTTCCTAAGAAACAAAAAAAGACAGAGAATCACTCTCTGTCCACCTTTAACTTATTATTTTATTATTCTATATTGTTTGTCTCACATTTTTTACAGTTATTTCTAATACTCTTGTCAAAAATGGAAATTTTTCTTTCATCATATCATATTCATTTCCCGAATCAAGAAATACTGCTGTTCCTTCTATCACAAATCCAGTTCCCATTCCTACCTTACCTTGAACATCAGGACTTCCTAGCGTTACTATCATTTGATTATTTATTTTTATATTTTTTTCAGTTTTATGCAGCCAAGCAGCTGGAATTAATATCTTATTTTCACCTACAATCTGTAAATATTTGTTCCAAGTATTAGAAACATGTACATTTCCATCTGCCCAAGTTGTAATAGACACAACACCATTATGAGCTAAAACATTTTTAAAAACTTCATTAAACATAATTCATTCCTCCTTATTTTATATTTTTATTGCTTGTGATATTATTTACAATTTTTCTTCTTTTATTCCTTTTTCTCATTTTAAGTAAATGAAAAAGATATCTCTAATTAAAATGTTTGCTTTTAGTTATTTTATTAGATTCTTTATCCACTTTCCAGAACGAAGTCTTGGAATAGTAGCTACTACCTTAAATGGTTCTTCCAGACATACCATAAGGTATACAAAGATTATTGGAAATTTAAAATATACTGCTCCCAAAAATGATAATGGAACTCCAATACACCATACAGCTATAAGCTCTGTCATTATAGCATAAAGAACATCTCCTCCTCCTCGAAGCACACCAATAATCTGTACTATTCCAAAAAACCTCAGTGGAAGAGCTACTGCCATTATTCTGAGGACAATTATTACATTGTGATAAGTTTCTGGTGTTATCTTAAAGAGCATTGCTATTAATGGAGCCACTGCAAAGAATATTATTCCTATAATTATTCCAACTATTACTCCAAAAATTGATATTTTTAAAGCATCTTTTTTTGCTTCTTCCTCAAGTCCAGCTCCAATTTTATTTCCTATCAATATAGCAGAAGCTGAGGCTATTCCTATTCCGAATATATTGAATACATTATTTATGGTATTGGCTATCTGCATAGTTGCAGTAGCATTTGTTCCCAGCTTTGAATAAGCTACAAAATATGCTGTTATTCCTCCTATCCACATTACATCATTAAATATAACTGGTGCAGCTGTTTTAAAAAACTTTATTATAAGGGAAAAATTAAAATCTAAAAGCTGTGATAAGCTTCCTGCCACTATATTCTTATTTTTATATATAATAAAAAGAATAAAAGAAAGTTCCATACATCTTGATACAGTTGTTCCCAAAGCCGCACCTGCAACACCCATAACAGGTGCACCAAATTTTCCAAATATGAATATATAGTTAAGTATTCCATTGAACATAAGCCCTACAAGGCTCCCATACATTGGTATTTTAGTCTGACCTATACTCCTAAGTGACGCTGCAAAAGCCAGAGATATAGTAGTAAAAATATAGCTTAGAGCAACCATTCTCAAATAATCTCTTCCTAAGAATATTACTACTGGTTCCTTAGTAAATATACTCATTATCTTATCTGGAATAAAAAAAGCTGCAAAGGCAAAAAATATTGTTGCTCCTATTCCAAATACAAGAGATATTCCTAAAAACTTATGTATGCTTGATATATCTTTTTTCCCCCAGAACTGTGACATAAATATTCCAGCTCCTAAAGTTATTCCCATTATAGAATAATAATAAACCATGTAAAATTGATTTGATATCCCAACAGCAGCGATTTCATTTTCTCCCAGACTTCCAATCATCAGATTATCCAGAAGATTTAATGAAGCTGTTACAAGGCTTTGCAATATTATTGGAACTGCTAATACCAGCAGGGTTTTTATAAATCTTTTGTCTAGTTTCAATTTATTAAGCATTAATTTTCCTCCTAAAAAAATAAAAGCAGATGGGTTATCAGCCGCCCACCTGCTTTTTTCTTTATTTAACCTCGTATATTATACTATTTTGCCTGCTGTATGTCAATTTTAAAAATAAAGCTATACATTTGATAAAAAATAGTGTATAATACTTTTTGTAGTGATAAAAGATTTATGAGTTTTGAGGTTTTAATATTTAAAGGTCTTTCAAGAAGTATCTTCCTAAGTATTAAATTTATGCCTGATAGTTTGTCATAACTATTGCCAAAATATCACAAGTTATATCATTAAAAATTTAATTTATGGAGGAAACAAATGAAAGGTACAGTTAAATGGTTTAACCAAGAAAAAGGATTTGGATTTATTACTGGTGAGGATGGAAAAGATATATTTGCTCACTTCTCTCAAATCCAAAAAGATGGATTCAAAACTTTAAATGAAAATGAAGAAGTTACTTATGATGTAATTGAAGGTCAAAAAGGACCTCAAGCAGCTAACATCAAAACTAAATAATTAATTTGGTATTGAATTAATCGGAACTAAGGAGACTTAGTTCCTTTTTTTATACACAAAAATTTTGATTATAAAAGTATTTTTTTCTTTCATTTTTTATGGTAAAATTGTAGTTGGAAAATATGCATAAACATGTGGGAGGAATGATGTTTAAAATTTTTAAGCCTTTTATACCTAAAGCTGTATTAGCTTCACTCTTCAAAATGGGAGAAGCATTTTGTGACCTATCTCTTCCTTTAATAATGGCTAAAATTATAGATATAGGTGTTTCTAACAAAGACTTAACATATATTACCAAAATGGGTGGAACCATGGTAGCCATTGCATTGATTGGATATATATGTTCTATCTTCTGTAATTATTTTTCTGTCCATTCAACTCAAAATTTTGGTGCCTCTCTTAGAGACAAGGTATTTACTAAAATACAAAGCTTCAACTTTATACATCTCAATAAGTTTACTCAAGCATCTCTTATTACAAGAATAACTAAAGATGTAGATCAAATTATGAACATGTTTCTTATGTGTATAAGGATGGTGCTGAGAGGTCTTATAACAGGTGTAGGAGCTATAATCATGGCTGTATCTATCAATCCTGTTCTTGCTATACTTTTTATCTTCATAGTTCCAACTATTGTTGGAATTACTATGTATTATATGGAAAAATCTTTTGGTATTTATGCTGAAGTACAAAAAAAGCTTGATAATCTTACTCTTGTAATGAGAGAAAACCTTACAGGTATCAGAGTAATCCGTGCTCTTTCAAAAGAGAGAGTTGAAGCTGAAAGGTTCAAAGAAAAAAATGATGATCTCAAGCTAAAAACAATTGAAGCTGATAATCTTATGGCAAGTAAACTTCCATTTATCACCCTTATAATGAATATTGGAGTTGTTGCTGTCCTATGGTTTGGAGGTATCAGAGTAAATTATGGAAAAATGCATTTAGGTGAAGTTGTTGCTTTTATAAATTATCTTAACATGCTTCTTTTTTCTATGAATGCTCTTTCATTTCTTTTCACTTTATACAGCAGAACTGCTATATCATATAGAAGAGTTAAAGAGGTTCTCTCAGAAAATATAGTTAATATGTCAGAAGAAGAATTCGAAAAAATTTTTACAGATACTATTATTGAATTTAAAAACGTTTCATTTTCATATGATAATACTGATAATTATATTCTTGAAAATATAAACTTAAAAATAAAAAAAGGTGAAAATATTGGAATAATTGGAGGTATAGGTTCTGGAAAAACTTCTCTGATATCCCTTATTCCTAAATTCTATGAAGTAACTAAAGGTGAAATTCTTATAGATGGTATAAATGTTAATAAATACAAAGACAAAGAATTAAGAGATAAAATAGGAATAGTAATGCAGAAATCATTTCTTTTCTCTCAAAGTATAGAAGAAAATATTAAATGGGGAAAAGAACAGGCCTCTGATGAAGCTGTCAGAAATGTTATCTCGATAGTTCAAGGAAAAGATTTTGTTGAAAAACTTCCCAGTCAATATAAAACTGAAGTAACTAAAGGTGGAACTAATTTTTCTGGTGGTCAAAAACAAAGACTTTCTATAGCAAGAACTCTTATCAAAGAGCCTGAAATACTAATATTTGATGATAGTTTCAGTGCTTTGGATTTTATCACAGAATATAATCTCAAAAATGAACTTAAAAATTATCTTAAAAATACTACTATTCTTACTATTTCTCAAAGAGTCGCTTCTCTTATGAAAATGGACAGAATAATAGTAATGGATAATGGAAAAGTAGTAGGATTTGATTCTCATGCTACTTTAATTGAAAATTGTGAAATCTATAGAGAAATATGTGAATCACAGGAAATTTGTATACTAGGGGGAAATTATTGTGAAGTATAATCTATTTAAAAAACTACTCCCTTATTTAAAAAAATATAAGCTTGAATTTATTTTTTTGATTTTTCTAGCAATAATAGGAAATCTCCTTACTTTAATAGGTCCTTATCTTGTAGGAAAAGGAATAAATCAAATACACTTTCAAATGAATAAAAATGACTTTATTCAGCTTGGAAAAATGTCTATATTACTTCTTTTTTCATATATAGCTGGTGCAGTCCTCACTTTAATACAAAATATAAAAATGAATATAATATCTCAAGATGTTGTAAATAAGATGAGAAAAGATGGAATAGAAAAAATACATAAATTTCCATTAAAATATTTTGATGGTATTTCACAAGGAAATATTATCAGTATAATGATAAATGATATTGATAATATAAGTGGTTCTCTTTCTCAAATAGGTACAAGAGTAATAGTAAATATACTTACTATATTTACTGCTTTAGGAATAATGCTGTATATCAGTCCTTCCCTTACTTTAATACAACTTTTCTTAGTTTCTTTTACTGGAATATTTTTAAAAAAAATAACAGAAAAAAGCCGTGAAAAAAGAAGAGTACAGCAAAGATATCTTGGAAAACTTAGTGGATATATTGATGAAATCCTTACAGGGCAGGCTGAAGTAAAATCTTTCTCATATGAAGAAAGAGCTATTGAAACCTTTAGAACTCTCAATTCTTCTTATAAAGACAATGCAATAAAATCAATTTTCTTGGCAGGATTTAATTTTCCTACACTTAACTTTATAGGAAATTTAGGATATTCACTCATTATTTTGATTGGAGCTATATTTATGCTTCAAGACAAAATAACTCTTGGAGGTCTTTCAAGCTTTGTTATTTATTCGAAACTATTTAACAGACCCATAGCAAGCATATCTGAAGCATATAGTATTATTCAGACTGTTTTAGTCAGTGCTGAAAGATTTTTTCAGTTTATGGATCAAGATGAGGACTTAGATGTTGGTAAAAAAGATATTGATTTTGAAAACCTAAAAGGGAATATAGAATTCAAAAATGTAGATTTTTCATATAATAAAGAAGCTCCTGTTCTTAAAAATCTTTCATTCAAAACTGGAAATGGAGAAGTTGTTGCTATAGTAGGACCTACTGGAGGCGGAAAGACTACCATTGTAAATCTTTTAATGAGGTTCTATGATATAACATCTGGAAAGATACTGTTAGATGGAGTAAATATAGAAGAATACAAGAAAAGTGAAGTCAGAAAACTTTTTGGTATGGTGCTTCAAGACAGTTGGCTTTTTACAGGTACTATAAAAGATAATATAAGCTATGGAAATACTGATATTTCATTTGATAAAGTTATCAAAAGTGCAAAACTTGCATGTGCTCATGATTTTATAATAAAATTTCCTGATGGATATGATACCATAATCAGTGAAGATAATATGATCCTTTCCCAAGGCCAAAAACAACTTATTACAATAGCAAGAATTATTGCTTCAGATCCTAAATTTTTGATTCTTGATGAGGCTACAAGTGGAGTTGATACAAGAACAGAGATAAGACTGCAAAAAGCTATTGCTAACCTCATCAAAGGCAGAACAAGTTTTATAATAGCTCACAGACTTTCTACTATCAAAAATGCTGATCTTATTCTTGTTCTAAAAGATGGAAAAATAACTGAACAGGGAACACATAATGAATTGATGAATAAAAATGGATTTTATTTTAATCTGTACAGTACTCAATATGCTATATAAAAAAGGAGAATAATCAAAAAGATAAATTAATTTTTAGAAGTTTGAAAATTAAAGAGGTTTGTATAATTAATGATGTGATAAAAACATGAAAAACAGTAGTCTGAAAGAAATGAGTTTCCAGTAATTAAGCAGTTAGAAATTTTAACTGCTATAATTACTGAGATACAACAATGGAACTGCTGTAATCCTTCATTTATTCTTCTATGTTTTAGGAACAAAATAATAATAAACCTTTCTGCTGAAAAATTTCTAAAATTATATTTGCTGTGATTTGTTCTCTTTTTTATTTTCTTTAATCTAAAACTATTGCATATATTAATTTATCTCAGTGTTTTGATTAATCTTTTCATTTTATTCTCTTATATATTTTTCTAATCTATCTATTGCATCTGCTAATTTATCCTTTGTAATATCTATAGCAGCAACTTTTACATCATTTACTTCAGAAGCTCTCTGTAATACTCCTTCCATATCTTCTCTTGTTACTCCAAAATCTTTATATGATGTAGGAAGCCCTATTTCCCTATAAAAAGGGAGAAGTTTATCTATTTCTTTAGTATTATTATCCAGCATTAACTGCACTAATACTCCATATGATACAATTTCTCCATGAAGATGATTATGTTCTACCTTTTGCAATGTAGAAAATCCATAACACATTGCATGGGCTATACAACTGTTATAATCATTAATAACATGATTAGATACAAGTCCTGTGTTTATAATAATAGATAAAATAGTTTCCTCAAGCTCATTTGATACTCTATTTTCTTTGCAATCTCTTAAGGCTTTTGAACCATATTCTACTAAAGGTTCCTGACAAAGCTTAGATAATGTCACTCCCAAAGCATTAGGATGATCTAGCTTTTTTCCTCTTGATGAAAATTCAGGTTCATATCCTTTGGCAAGAGTATCTCCAATTCCAGCCCACAAATATTTATCTGGTGCTTCTGCTATGATCTTTGTATTGATAAAAGTGTGTTCAGCAGGTACATTTCTCCAATATAATCCTTCAAATACTCCATTCACAGTATAGATAGCACAAACTGATGTAACTGCTGCACATGTAGATGAAATAGTAGGAAATACAAATAATGGTTTCTCTAAATCTCCAGTAAGTACTTTACAAGTATCTATTGCTTTTCCTCCACCAAAAGCAAATATCATATCTGCTTCATGAACTGCTTTTTTCTCTTTAAGTTTTTCTACATTGGCATAAGCCGCCTCTCCTCCATACCACAAAGTATCTATTACTTCTAAATTACTTCTGCTCAACATATTTTTTACTAAATCTCCTGCTTTTTCTAAAGCTGTTTTTCCTCCAATAAATACAATTTTTTTTCCATAGTTGGAACAAACTTTCACAATTTCATTATATGCTGAATCTCCAATACTATAATTTGGTAAAAATACACTTCTATTTGACATTTTTCTTATCTCCTTTTATTATTTATTCATCATGCTAATATTTGCTGCTGATTTAATTCTTTTTCTGAAAAAATTAAATGAGATATTTCCTGAAAATACATTAGCTAATAAAGATCCTGATACTTGATGCACTACTGTAGCTACTGCTGCTGGCAATGCACATAAAGGATTTGCAAATTGTGCTGCTAATCCTACTGCCAGACCAGAATTTTGTAATCCAACTTCAATAGAAAGTGCTTTTTTCTTAGAATCATCCATTTTAGTAAACATTCCAATAACATATCCTAGAATAAATCCAAACCAGTTATGAAGACATACTGCCATAATAAGTACAGCCCCAGAATTAATAAGATTCATTTTATTAGGTGCTACACACAGCCCCATAATCATCAAAATACATACAATTGGAATAATTACCAATACTTTAGATATTTTATGTACTTTTTCTCCAAATGCTTTATGAACTGCCATTCCTAAGAAAATAGGAACAATGACAACTTTTACAATATCAAGAAGCATCGCATACATGTTAATTTCTACCCATTGTCCTGCTAAAAAATATGTAAGTGCTGGTGTTAAAAGAGGTGCTGCTAATGTAGATACAGTAGTCATTCCAATAGAAAGAGCTACATCTCCTTTAGCAAGATAAGTCATAACATTGCTTGCAGTTCCTCCTGGACAAGTTCCTAAAAGAACTAGTCCTACTGCTAATTCAGGTGGAAGTCTCAATATTTTAGCTAGAAAATAAGCCATCAAAGGCATTATTGTAAACTGTGCAAAACATCCAATAAATACATCTTTAGGTCTTGTTACAATTACTTTAAAATCTTTTTCATTAAGAGTGAGTCCCATAACAAACATAATAGAACCAAGTCCTATTGTTACCATAGATTGTCCTAAAACCTTCGTTCTTCCTAATGTAATAAACACCTGTGGTAAGACCATAGCAACTGCTACCATAAGTAAAACTAAAACAATAAAATATTTTCCTAAAAAGTCACTTAATTTATTTAATAATCTCATTTTCATCTCCTTATTTATATCTATCAAATTTCCTCTTTAAATATCCACTCACCATTTTATCCGCCTCTGATTTTTTTATCCGATCTTCTATGTATTTTCTCATTTTTTTCTCCCCTTCTATGTTTTTTAAAATTTTTGTAAAAAAAAACAGCCTCGTCAGGCTGTTAAACATACACTTTAAATATACTTAGTCAGATTCCTTATTCTATCCTAAATATCTTAAGCCCAGTCCATTTTTCCTAACATAATCTTTTGCATATAAAAATTTATTGCTTATAATGACTATTATAACCAATATTATACATATGCTTATTATTATGTTAGCTGATAAATACATAACTGGACTCCTTTTTATAATTTTTTATTTTCTTATAATACTCCTTTTTATAGAAAAATACAAGTGTTTTTTTGAAAAAAATAAAAATAAATTTTTATTTTTATTTTAATCTCCTCTTTATTTTTATTTTTTTTCAATAATATTTAAATACTAAAAATTTAAAATTTCATAATTTTAGTTTGAATATCAAATTTTTATTGACACAAAATAATTATATTGATATAATCCTATCATAAAAAGTTTATAAAATAAATTTATGTTAAGATAGATTAAGTCTATCTTAAATATAACTTTATTTTTTTGGAGCAATAATTTTAACTAAATTTAAAAGGACTATGCAGTCAGAAGAAGGAGTAGCGAAAGTGAAAAAAATAATAATACTTATAATATCTTTTTTTACCAGTATATCTTTATATTCCTACGAAATTAAAGATAATTTTCTCCATGATTCTTTTGGAAATTCCATAGAATTAAAAAAATATAATAGAATGGTAATCATAGACTTAGCTGTAGTTGAAACTATATTTATGCTCAATGGAGAAGAATGTATAGCTGGAATTGTAAAGAATTCTCAAAGTAAGGTATGGCCATATGAGAAAACTGAAAACCTTGCCTCTGTTGGTACCCCTCATAAACCTTCATTTGAAAAAATTATTTCTTTAGAACCAGATTTAGTAATACTGAATGAAGGTTCTGCATTAGCCTCTTCATTAAAAGAATTAAATATTCCATTTATTTTTCATAATTCTCTAAAAAGTCCTGATACAATATTAGAAAGTATAAAAATATTTGGAGTTCTCTTGAATAAAGAAAATAATGCAGATATTTTATATAATGAAAGTTGGAAAAAATTGAAAAATATAAAAGAAAAAGAGAAAATAAATCCTTTAAATTTAAAAGGAATGATAGTTTATTCTGCTTCTCCATTAGTTTCTTTCAGTAATAAATATCTTCCAGGAAAAGCTTTAACATATATGGGAGTGGAAAATATTGCTGGTGACCTTACTGGAAATATGCCAATAATATCTTCTGAACATATTTTAGCAAAAAATTTAGATGTTATTATCGTTTCAAAAAATGTTGGAGGAGTTGAGGAATTATTGAAAGTAAATCCTCTTTTATCTGAAACAAAGGCTGCCAAAGAAAAAAATATTATTGTATTTGATGCTATTGATTTTTTGAGAGGATCTCCCAGACTTTTTGAAACTATGGAGGTTCTTTATAAACAGCTAAGTGAAATAAAGAAATGAAATGAATGATACAAAAAAGGATAACCTACAAAGGTTATCCTCAATAATTTATTTCTCTAATTCTACTGTAAATTTAAGTCTTTTCAGTCCATTTTTTATAGCTTTTATTTTTAATTTGCTCAATTTTGTATCTGATAATTCTTCAATAGGAGCTTCCTGAATAGAAGAAAGTTCTCCATAATTTGATACAAGTTTTTCAATATCTTTTTTTGTAAGTTTACTTATTTTCCCAAGAATTCTATATCCTTTTGGGCTTATTTTATTATCTAAGCTGCTGTAACTTTTCTTATATCCGAGTACACTTGCAAAATTTTCAATCTCAAGAAGTTCTGCATTATTAAATTCTCTAAGCTGTGCAAGAATACTTTCATATTCAACTTCTTCACTTTTATAATCACTTAAAAATTCCAACATTTCTTCATGTATATCTTGAGCCAGATCCTCTAATTGAAGCTCTATAAGTCTTCCTTCTGCTCCCAGTTCCAATACATATCCTTTTAACTCTTCTTCTATTCTCATCATCATTTCAAATCTCTGTAAAACCAATGCAGAATCATAAATAGTCACTATATCATCAAGTTCCAATATAGTTAGATTTGCTAGAGATTTATCTAACACATATCTATATCTTTCCATAGTTTTCAAAGCCTGTGATGCTTCATTCATTATTTCAGACATATCTTTAAGTTTATATCTCATTTCGCTTTTATACAAACTTATAGTTTTTCTTCTTTCAGAAACAGCTATTACCAATTTATTAGTTTGTTTTCCTGCCCTCTGTGCTGTTCTATGTCTCGTTCCACTTTCTTCAGATGAATATTTTCTGTCAACTTGAAGATGTACATTTGCATATATAATTGTTTTACATTCTTCATCAACTATTATAGCTCCATCCATTTTAGCCAATTCAAATATTCTCTCTGGTGTATACTCACAATTTATATAAAATCCACCATCAAGCATTTTTTCTACTGCTTCATCCATACCAACCACTATTAATGCTCCAATTCCCGCATCAATGATATTGTATACTCCTTCTCTCAGAGGTGTTCCAGGAGTTATCTGCAAGAGCATTTCTTCAAGTTTTTTATTGACCATCCTTGTTCATCCTTTCTAAAAGTTCTTCTAAATTTTTTAAATATATTAATTTTAATTTATATTTGTTGCTGTTTTTTTCTATCTCTTTTCTATTAGCTTCTGGAATATATACTCCCTTGAATCCCAATTTTTCAAGTTCTTTCAACCTTTTTTCAATAAAAAAAACTTTTCTGATTTCCCCTCTTAGTCCTAACTCTCCAATAGCTGCTATCTTCTGGCTTATCTCTACACCTCTGTACACAGATAGAAGTGATATAAGAACAGCTAAATCTGCTGCTGGATCTTCTATACTCAAACCTCCAGGTATATTCACAAACATATCTTTCATAGCAAGACTCATATGCATTTTCTTTTCTGCTATTGCAGTAAGAATTTGTATTCTGTTTCTATCAAATCCTTGAACTATTCTTTTTGGTATTCCTATACTTGATTCTGTAAGAAGTGTTTGTATCTCTAAAAGAAATACTTTTGTTCCTTCTAATACTGGAACTACCATACTTCCTGCATTTTTTTCATCTCTTTCACTTAAAAAATATTCTGAAGAGTTTTTTATTTCCTTCATTCCATCTTCTTCCATACTAAAAACAGCTAATTCATTAGTTGAACCAAATCTATTTTTAGTACTTCTTAAAATTCTATAAAAAAGCCCTTCCTCTCCTTCAAAATTAAATACAGCATCCACCATATGTTCAAGCATTTTTGGCCCTGCTACTTTTCCATCTTTAGTTATATGTCCTACTATAAAAAATGATATATTATACTTTTTAGCAAGCTCTATTATTTTTAAAGTACATTCTCTGATTTGTGTAGGTGTACCTGGTATTGAATCTATTGATGAATTATACAATGTCTGTATTGAGTCTACTATTACTACTTTAGGTTTTTTGGCTATGAGATATTCATAAATATTAGATACATCTGTTTCAGCCATAAGAAATAAATCTTTAGCACTTATTTTAAGTCTTTCTCCTCTATTCTTTACTTGAGAAGGAGATTCTTCTCCTGAAATATATATAACTGTTCCATAGGAAGTATATCTGTCAGCTACTTGAAGCAGAAGCGTTGATTTTCCTATTCCAGGATTTCCTGTTACTAATACCACTTCTCCTTGAAGAAGTCCCCCTCCTAATACTCTGTCAAATTCTTCTACCCCAGTTTTATATCTATACATATCCTCCATCTTTATATCTGAGAATGAATATACTTTTTCAGAAGTTTCCTTCACAGAAACAGCAGAAGAAATTACAGGTGCACCTGCTGATGTTATCTCTATTTCCTCTTCAAAAGTACCCCATTCATTACATTGAGGGCACTTTCCCAGCCATTTAGATGATTTATATCCACATTCACTGCAAACATAAAAACTTTTATTTTTAGCCACTTTCTCTCCTATCCTTTGATAGTTTTTACTTTTTCTTTTACTATCTCAGCTACCTTATCATCTACAAATATATCAAGCCTAGCTCCTACCATTGCTGCTTCTCTTACAGAACTTGAACTTAAATACATGTATTCTCTTGCAGCTGGAATGAATACTGTTTCTACTTCTCCATAAGAAAGATCATGATTAGCAAAAGCATATCCAAGTTCATATTCATAATCTGAAACTGCTCTTAATCCTCTAATTATTATATCTGCCCCATTTTCTTTCATAAAATTTATTAGTAGCCCATCAAAACTTTTTACTTCTATTCTGTCATTGTTTTCTCCAACTAAAAGTTTTATCATTTTTTTTCTTTCTTCAAGAGAAAACCAGTTTTTTTTATTACTATTATTCATCACTGCTACAATAAGCTTATCTGTTATTTTCAATGATTTCTTTATAACATCATAATGTCCTTTAGTTATGGGATCAAAACTTCCAGCATAAACACCTATTTTCATAGTTCTCTCCTCTATTTAACCAGAATTATTTCATATTGGCAACTATTATTTGTAGCTATTTCTAATTCTAATACTTTTTTCTTCATTTTTAAGAACTCTTTAATAATTTCAAAATATATTTCTTTAAAAGATTCTATAAGAGTTTTTGACAATTTTACCTTTATTGTTCTGATATCTTTATCTTCAGAACACATCTTAATTTCTTTCATAAGTTCATGAATAAGCGCATCTTGTGATTTAATTTTTCCCGTTCCATTACAATGGGGACATATTTCTTGAAAATAATATGCCAAGGGTTTTCCTGAACGCTTTCTTGTCATTTCTACAAGCCCAAGATCAGTAAAATGTACAATATTATTTTTTATTCTATCTTTTTGTAAATATCTTTCTAAGACTTCTAACACTTTTATTTTATCTTCTTCTATTCTCATATCAATGAAATCTATTATTATTATTCCACCAAAATTTCTAAGTCTAAGTTGCCTAGGTATCTCTTTTGCTGCCTCTATATTTGTATTTACAACTGTTTCTTCAAGATTGAGGCTTCCTGTATTTTTTCCAGTATTTACATCAATACTGATAAGGGCTTCCGTCTTTTGTATAACAAGATATCCTCCACATTCTAACCACACCACTTCATTAAGAGCTTTCTCTATTTCTTCAGTTATTCCATATAAATCAAAAATATCCTTATCTTTTCCATCTTTGTACAATTTTATTTTTGTTTTAAGAGTTTTTTCACTAAAAGCATTAATATAGTCTATAACTTCCCAATATACCTCTTCATTATCTACTATAAGTTCATCTATATCATTAGAAAAAATATCCCTCAATACTGTAGTAATAATTCCATTATCTTTATACAGTACTTCTCCTATTTTAGCTCCTTTTATTTTCTTTTCTATATCTTCCCATTTTTTCACAAGATATTCTATTTCTCTTTCAAAATGGAATTCACTTTTCCCAAAAGCAGCAGTTCTTATTATTACTCCCATATTTTCAGGTTTTATTTCTTTAAATATACTTTCTAATCTTTCTCTTTCCTTTTCATCTTTTATTTTTTTTGAAATAGCTATATGATCATTATTAGGCATAAGCACTAAATATTTTCCTGGTATTGTAAAATGTGTAGTGACTCTAGCTCCCTTTGTACCACGAGGTTCATTGAGTATTTGCACTACTACATCATCTCCTACATTTAATATATCTTCAATAGGTCTGCTGCTATTTAATATTCCATCTAAATATTTTTCTTCAAATTCTCTCAAATCATTTACATAAAGAAAACCATTTTTTTCTAATCCAATATTTACAAAAGCTGATTCCATTCCTGGAAGAACATTAGCTACCTTTCCTTTATATATACTTCCATTTATTCGTCCTTCTTCCTCTCTCTCAACAAGTATCTCCACAACTTTTCCATTTTCTACTATTGCTGCTCTGGATTGAAATTCATCTATATTAATTACTATCTGATTCATTAATCTCCTTTCCAAGGATGTCTAATCTTGAATATATTCTGCCATTTATAACAATTTCATTTTTGCCAATACTATTGTCTATTTTTATATTAAAATATTTTTTCAGTCTCATTCTATTTGCTTTTTTTATTCCTACTAATTTTGATATATTTCTTTCATTTGCTTTTATATCTAATCTTTTTTCTTTTTTAGCTATAGAACAAAAAAATTTATAATAAATTTCTGTTTCTACAAGTTCTCTAAAAGCAGGATGAAATGGTCCATCCAAAATTACTCCTTCTTCTTGTAAATCTTCACTTGGTTGAAGTCCAACTCTTACAATGTTCACTCCATTGCTTTCTAAAAGTGAGTATATTTTTCTAGTTCTTTCTATTGCTTCATCTATAGATAAAGCTTTGTATTCTCCATTTTTAAACATTTCTTCCAACTTTGTTCCCCTTATAACAAGAGTAGGATATATTCTTGCTATGTCTGGTTTCATTTTTAAAGCTCTTTTTGCTGTTAAAAAATCACTTTCAAATGTTGACTCTGGAAGTCCTATCATTAATTGTATTCCTAATTCAATGCTATATTCTTTCAATAAATTGCATGCTTCAGTTACTATTTCTACAGGATAATATCTTGCTGTAGCTTTCAGTACCTTTTCATCCAGAGATTGAACTCCAAGTTCTACTGAAGTCACTCCATATCTTTTTAACTGTTCCACAATCTCTCTATTTATACAGTCAGGCCTTGTAGATAATCTTATACCATCTACTAACCCTTCTTTAACATATTTATGTACTGTCTCTAAATATTGTCTCTGAAGATCAAAAGAGATACCTGTAAAAGTTCCACCAAAAAAAGCCACTTCTTTCTTGGAATTCTTTGGCAGAGTTTCTAAATATGTTTCTATTATTTTTTTCAAATCTTTCATTGTCACATCAGTTTCACAACCATTTATTTTTTTTTGATTACAAAAGACACAGGCATTGGGACAACCAAAATGGCTTATAAAAATAGGAATATTATAATGCTTCATGGGTTTTTACACCTAGCTTTTTGCATAGTTCTTTAGCTGCTGACTGTTCTGCACTTTTTTTATTTTTTCCTGTTCCTCTACCTGTTTTTTCGCCAATTTTTACTTCTATTTCAAATATTTTTTGGTGATCAGGTCCAGTTTCTCTTATCACTTCATAAGAGGGTATTATTTTATATTCCCTTTGACTATATTCTTGCAGTATAGTTTTAAAATCCAATATATCTTCATTTTTATCTACATGATCTATTGAATCTTTTATATGACTTAAAGCATATTTTTTTGCTGTTTCAAAATCTGAATCAAGATATATTGCCCCTAATATTGCCTCAAATACATCACCCAATATAGAGCTTCTCTCTCTTCCTCCTGTCATTTCTTCTCCTTTACTTAAAAGAAGATATTTTCCAACATCCATTTTTTTTGAAATAGATGCCAATACAGGTTCACTTACAACCATAGATTTTATTTTAGCTAAGTCTCCTTCTGTTGAACTTTCATGGTTTTTATACAAATATTCAGTAACAACAAGATCTAGAACTGCATCTCCAAGCAGTTCTAGTCTTTCATTACTTATTTTTTTATATCTCCAGTGTTCATTTCCAAAAGATCTATGGATAAGTGAATTTTTCAGAAGCTCTTTATTATTAAAAGAATAACCTAAATTTCCTTCAAGCTCTAAATAATTCTTTTTCACTTATCCTCCTTATTTATATCTTCTCATTGCTACTACAGCATTATGTCCCCCAAATCCAAGAGAACTTGACATAGCTACTTCTATAGCTCTTTCTATTGGTTTGTTTGGCACATAGTTAAGATCACAAATTTCATCAGGATTATCATAATTTATAGTAGGTGGTACAATTCCTGTAAAAATAGTATTTGCTATTAATACAGCTTCTATTCCACCAGCTGCACCTAATCCATGACCTGTTGCCCCTTTAGTAGAAGAAACCAAAAGGTCTTTCGCTCTTTCACCAAATACAGATTTTATTGCCATAGTTTCATTTTTATCATTTGCAGGTGTAGAAGTTCCATGAGCATTTATATAGTCAACATCATTCATATCAATATTTCCTTCACTTAATGCCATTTTAAAAGCTCTTGCAGCTCCTTCTCCACCCTCAGCTGGCGCAGTTATATGATATGCGTCACAAGTTTCTCCATATCCCACTACTTCAGCATATATCTTGGCTCCTCTTGCTTTAGCTGCCTCCAGTTCTTCAAGAATAAGAATTCCAGCTCCTTCTCCCATCACAAAACCATCTCTATCTGCTGAAAACGGTCTTGAAGCTTTTTGAGGTTCATTATTCCTAGTAGATAAAGCTTTCATATTAGCAAAAGCATTCATTGCAAATGGAGTGATTGAAGCTTCTGTTCCACCAGCTATCATTGCTTTAGCTCTTCCTGTCTTTATCATTTCAAAAGCATCCCCAACTGAATGAGTTCCCGCTGCACAAGCTGTAACTATAGATTTATTTGGTCCCTTTACTCCAAAATATATTCCTATATTTCCTGCTGCCATATTAGAAATCATTCCAGGTATAGTAAATGGAGATATCCTTTTTACTCCTTTTTCCAACATAGTTTGATGCTGGGCTTCAAATATTTCTATTCCTCCAATACCTGAAGAAACAATTACACCAATATCTTCACAATTGTTTTCATTTATAACAAGTCCTGAATCTTCCAGTGCCATTTTAGTTGCAGCAATAGCAAATTGAGTATTTCTTGCCAATTTTTTGACTTCTTTTTTTTCAATTCCAAACTCTAATGGATCAAAATCTTTTACTTCAGCTGCTATTTTTACAGGCATATCTGCAGTATCATATGACTCTATAAGTCCTACTCCAGTTTCTCCTGCTAATATTTTTTTCCAGCTTTTTTCTAAACCAGTCCCCAATGCAGTTATTAACCCTAGTCCAGTAACTACTACTCTTTTCACATTCTCACCTCTATTTTTATAATTATAGCATATATAAGGAACGGGGTACATTCATACCCCGTTTCTTAATATATTAGATTTTTTTATTTTTTTGATTCAATGTAATCTATAACATCTTGTACAGTTTTAATTTTTTCAGCATCTGTATCAGGAATTTCTACATCAAATTCTTCTTCAAAAGCCATTATTAATTCAACTGTATCTAGCGAATCTGCTCCTAAATCTTCTACAAAATTAGCCTCTGGAGTTACTTGTTCAGCGTCAACCCCTAATTGTTCTACTACAATTTCTCTTATTTTATCTAACATTTTTTTCCTCCTTAAAATTCTTTATCTATGCATTATACTTAGATTTTACATTAAATTTTCCAAATCTTCAAGTTTTTCTATATTTTTTATTTCCATTTCCTTGTCGATTTTCTTTACAAGTCCTGCTAATACCTTACCTGGACCTATTTCATAAATTTTTGTAACTCCCTCAGATTTTAATTTTTTTATAGTATCTACCCATTTAACTGGTCCAAAACTTTGAGTATATATCTCATTTTTTATGTCTTCAACACTATTTAAAATATCCCCTGTAGTATTAGCTACAAGTTTTATATCTGTCATTTGAAAAGTAAAGTTTTCTGCTTCTTCTTTAAGCTTTTCTCCAGCCTCTCTCATTAGAGATGAATGGAAAGGTCCAGATACAGCAAGTGGCATTGCTCTTCTTGCTCCAGCTTCTTTTAAAGCTGTACATGCTCTCTCTATGGCATCTTTTTGCCCTGCTATTACTGTCTGGTTTGGTTCATTAAAGTTTACAGCTTCCACTATTCCTTCAACACTTTCTAAAACTTCTTTTATCTTTTCTAAGTCGAGTCCAATGATTGCAGCCATTCCACCATTTACTTTTACAGCTGTATCATTCATAAATTTTCCTCTTGCACTTGTAAGTTTTACTGTATCTTCTGTACTTAAATACCCTGCTGCTCCAAAAGCTGCATATTCCCCAACTGAATGCCCAGCAACATAATTAGGTTTTATTCCTTTAGCTTCTAATAATTTTGTAAGTATAAGGCTCATAGAAACTATAGCTGGCTGAGTATTTTTTGTTTCTTTCAATACTTCTTCTGGTCCTTCAAACATTATCGTCTTCAGATCAAAATCTAGTTTTGAAAACAGACTGTCAAATTCTTTTCTTGCCAGTTCACTGTTCTCATAAAGTTCTTTTCCCATTCCGACATATTGTGTTCCTTGTCCTGGAAAAACAAAAGCAATTTTTGACATAAAAAGCCCCCTTATTAATTACACCTGTTTTTTTAATATATCACAGCATTTAAAATATGTCAATAATTAATAAGCCCATTTCATAATAATTGATCCATAAGTAAGGCCAGCACCAAATCCTGTAAGAGCAATTAAATCCCCTTTCTCAAGAATTCCTTTTTCAAGCGCTTCCCCTAAGGCAATTCCTACAGAAGCAGCAGAAGTATTTCCGTATCTTTGAATATTCATATAAAATTTATCCATAGGAACATGGATTCTTTTAGCAGCTGATTCTATTATCCTTATGTTAGCCTGATGTGGAAATATCATTTTTAATTCTTCAGATTTGACATTTGCTATTTTTAAAGCTTTATTTGTTGCTGAAGGAAGAGCATGTACAGCAAACTTGAAAACCTCTCCTCCTTTCATTACAAGGAAATTTTCTCTATTTGCTATTGTTTCCGCATCATTAGGCTTTTTACTTCCTCCTGCTGGTATTTTAAGAATATAATCATCTTCTCCTTTTGCACCTAAATATGTAGAAAGCATTCCATATCCTTCTTCTACTTCAGATACTACTGCTGCTGCTGCACCATCTCCAAAAAGAATACAATTACTTCTATTAGTCATGTCAAGAATTCTTGAGAGAACTTCTGCACCAATAACCAAAACATTTTTATATATCCCGCTTCTTATCATTGATCCTGCTATTGTTAGAGAATATATAAATCCACTACATGCAGCATTAACATCAAAAGATGCTACATTTCTAGCTCCCATTTTATATTGTACAAGACATGCTGTGCTTTGAACAGGGTAGTCTGGTGTAACTGTGGCTACAATTATCATGTCTATATCTTCTATAGTCATTCCTGCAACTTTCAGTGCTTTTTCAGCTGCTTTTACACAAAGATCAGAAGTTGCTTCTTCAGGAGCTGCAAATCTTCTTTCTTCTACTCCTGTCATTGTTCTTATCCACTCATCATTAGTATCTAATATTTTTTCAAAATCAAAGTTAGACATAATTCTTTCTGGAACATAATATCCCATTCCTTTGATTCCTACACTCTTAAATTCCATTCTACCTCCTAATTTGTTTCTTCTTTATCAATATCTATAACTTTCTTTAATTCTTCTACAAAGTTTATTTCAGCAAATCTGTTTGCAACTTTTATTGCATTTTTTATTCCATTTGAATCCGAATTCCCATGTGCTTTTATAGAAAGACCATTAAGTCCTAAAAATATTGCTCCTCCATATTCAGAAGAATCCATTTTTAATTTTATCATCTTCAAAGCAGGCCGAAGCAGAAGGGCTCCTAACATATAAATAATGCTCTTCTTAATCTCTGCTTTTATTATATTCAGTACAAATTTTGCAATTCCTTCTGCTGTCTTTAAAACCATATTTCCAGTAAATCCATCTGTTACAACAACATCTATTTCGCCATTCATTACTTCTGTACTTTCAACATTTCCAACAAAATTAATCATTTTATTTTCTTTTAAAAGTTCATATGCTCCTCTTGTTATTTCATTGCCTTTTCCTTCTTCTGTTCCTATATTCAAAAGTCCAACCTTAGGCTGTTTTCTTCCCAAAAGAATTTCTACATATTTAGAACCCATCATAGCATATTGATTAAGAAATTCAGGCTTACAATCTGCTGTAGCTCCTACATCAAGCATTAACATATGCCCTTTCTTATTAGGAAACATAGTAGCAATGGCTGGTCTTAATACTCCTCTTATTCTTTTTAATTTAAGCTGACTAGTTGTAATTAAGGCTCCTGTATTTCCTGCTGAAACAGATGCATCAGCAATTCCTTCTTTTGCAAGTTCAAGAGTTTTATTCATAGAAGAATCCTTTTTAGTTTTTACTGCAGTTACAGGATCATCAGTCATTTCTATTACTTCTCTTGTATCTACTATTTCTATTCTCTCTTTAGAATATTTATATTTAGAAAGTTCAGCTTCAATTACCTCTTTTTTTCCAACTAATATAAGCTGTAATTCTTCTATTTCACTCAAAGCGGCTATTGCTCCCTTGATTGTTTCTACTGGAGCATTATCTCCACCCATAGCATCTAAAGCTATTCTCATTCTTTCCTCCCTAAAATAAAAAAACATTTTCTCATATATTATACATTACTTTTTCGAAATAGAAAACTAGATATTTCAATAATTTTAAAAAAATATGCACATATAAAAAAAGACAAGATTATGTTTCTTGTCTTTTTTTATTTAATTTGCATCTTACGTTGATTACTCAGCGTCTCCAGCTAAAACTTTTTTACCATTATAATCTCCACAGCTTAAACAAACTCTGTGAGGTCTTTTTGGTGATCCACAAACTTCGCAAGTTGCTAATCCAGTTCCAGTTAAAGCATGATGAGATCTTCTCATGTTCTTTTTAGCCTTAGATGTCTTTTTCTTAGGTACTGCCATCTTAGTTTCCCTCCTACTACACTCATATTTAAAAAATTAATTTTTTATTTGTAATAATTGCTGCCACCTTGAATCTATCCCATTATCACTATACTTTTCTATTTCAGAATTGTCTTCGCATTCAGGATCACATTGTGGGTATGGGGGCAGATCAAGTATTATATACTCTCTTATTAGTTCTAATAGATCTATTTCTCCATCTATGATTTCATCATAAATTTCATTACTATCTATTTCACATTCTACTTTCAGATTTTTCATATATTGTCTATATGCTGCCTCATCCAGAAAACTACCTGTAAATTCTCCAATTAAATCTATTTCAATTTTTTTTAAGCATCTTACACATTGAACAACAGCTTTTGTAAAATATTTTCCACTTACTTCTATTTTTCCATTGTTATCAGAAATTGCGCTTCCAACTATATGTATTTTATCTGAAAGTTCAATATCACCAATATTTTCTGCATAAAAATCAAATTTTATAGTATTGTTAAGAATGCCGCTAAAATCTTTAACTCTTAATTTCAAGACAACCCCCTCCAATCTATACCTAGATATTTTACTAATTTTTTTAAACCTTGTCAAGTAAAATTTCTTCACAAAGATTTTATTTTAAACATTAAATAAGAATTCCATTAGGTCTCCATCTTTTACTATATATTCTTTTCCTTCTAATCTTAATACTCCAGCTTCTTGTGAACCTTTCCATCCAGAATACCTGATAAAATCGTCAAAAGAAACAACTTTAGCTCTTATAAATCCTTTTTCAAAATCAGTATGAATTTCTCCAGCTGCTTTAGGTGCTGTATCTCCTATTTTTATAGTCCAAGCTCTCACTTCTTTTACTCCAGCTGTAAAATAAGTTTGAAGCCCCAAAAGTTTAAATCCTGCTCTTATAAGTCTATTAAGTCCTGCTTCTTCCACTCCTAAAGTCTCTAAATATTCCTGTTTTTCATCTTCAATATCCATTTCTTGAAGCTCTGCTTCCACTTTTGCAGAAACTATTACTACTTGTGAACCTACTGTTTCAGCATATTCTTTTACTTTCTCAACATATTCATTTCCAGAGGCTAAATCGTCTTCAGATACATTTGCTGCAAATATCATAGGTTTTAAAGTAAGTAATTGATATGTTCTTAACAGTTCTATTTCTTCTGGAGTTAAAGATAATATTTTCAACAACTGAAAACTTTCAAGATGTTCCTTACATTTTAACAGCACTGGCATCAGTTCCATTGATTCTTTATTTTTGCTTGTTACTAGTTTTTTATGTTTTTCAATAGCTTTTTCTATAGTTTCCATGTCAGCAAAAATAAGCTCAGTATTTATAACTTCTATATCTCTGAGAGGATCTACTGATCCACTTACATGAATGACATTCTCATCTTCAAAACATCTTACTACTTGGCATATAGCAGCAGTTGTTCTTATATTTGAAAGAAACTTATTTCCAAGTCCTTCTCCCTTAGCTGCTCCTTTCACAAGTCCTGCAATATCTATAAATTCAACAGTTGCTTGTACTACTCTTTGTGGATTAATTATAGCAGAAAGTTGATCAAGTCTCTTATCTGGTACTGTTACCATCCCTACATTTGGTTCTATTGTACAAAAAGGATAGTTTGCTGCTTCAGCAGCTCCAGCTTTAGTTATAGCATTAAAAAGTGTAGATTTCCCTACATTTGGAAGACCTACTATTCCTATTCCAATCATTAAAAAGCCCCTCCTAAAAATTTATATTACTACAAATTTTACCACATATTAGAATATTTGTAAATACTGAGAAAATCTCTATATGAAATAATGCATTCCTTTATTTTTTATTCAATAAAAAGACTTTTTATATTAGTTTATATTTTCTTTCATATACTTTTTCAAAAACTCTATAAATTTAGTTTTATAGTCACTTTCTTCTGAATTTTTCAGTGTTATCAGTTCTATTTTTAAAAGTTCAGTTTGATTGTTTAGGGGAAATATAAATATCTCATTTTCTTTAGAGTTTTTTTCATTGTGTTCTAAAATTTTCTTAGTTATCATACCAGGACAGACTACTGCTACAAGGCCAGAAGAACATAAAGCCATCTGAGTGTCATAATCTCTTGTATAATATAATGGTTTTAAATATATATCTTCACGTTTTGAATAAAAATCTATCAAATCATTTATTCTGCTCCAACCAGGCTCTCTTGCAAAAGAAATATTTTTAAATTCAGAAAAATTTACACCTTTTTTCATTTTCACTAAATCTTTTAAATTGAAATTCTTTTTAAATAATTTAGAAGAAATTATTATATTTATTTTTTCCATTCCAAGGAGATCAGCATTATATTTTGAACTGCTGTTTGCATTTACTCCAACAAATATATCAATATCTCCTTTGAGCATCATTTGTTCAAGCACTCGTGTTTCATGCATTACAAAGGATATTTCCACATCTGGAAATATTTCATTATATACTGGAAGAAGTTCTGGAAGTATAAGACTTATTCTTGTAGCATTCATTCCTACTATAAGTTTTTTATTATTTTTTAATCTGCTGAACTTCAATTTTACGTCTTCCTCTATTTTTTGTATTTCCATTACAGATTCATAAAGTACTTTTCCTGCTTCTGTAAGAGAAAAATGTGGTTTTCTATTGAAAAGTAAAATTTCATAATCCTCTTCTAGCCTTTTTATATGATCACTTACACATTGCTGTGTTACAAAACATCTTGCTGCTGCTCTGCTTACACTGAGTTCTTCAGCTACTTTTAAAAATATTTCAAAACTTGTTATCATAGTTTACTCCTCCTTTCCATTTTACAAAATTATAAACAAGTTTATTCTTGTAAGTTATTAAATAATATATTGTTTTACTTTTCTTCATTTAAAATTTATAATTTTAATATAAGGATGAAATTTAAAAAAATTAAATATGGTTTTTTTCTTAAAATAATAAAAAAATTATCTGAATCTTCTGGATAATTTTGTCATACCCTATGAAAACTACAGTTGTAATTGTAGTTTTCATTTCTTTTATTAATTTTAACATATTCATTTCTATTTGTCTTACAAGTTTATTCTTGTAAGTTGCTAAATTATATCTTGTTAAAATACAATATAAATTAATATATAAAAATAAGGCTGATCATAAAAGACCAGCCCTTGTGAGTTAGGGTTTTCACAACAAAATATAGAAAGTTCAGCAATAAGTTATTATTTAAACATATTGATGAAAAATGTTATTACTGTTGCGTTTGTAAAATCTATAAATAATGCTCCAACTATAGGCAAAACAAAGAAAGCTCTTGTTGCAGGTCCATTTTCCTTAGTAAATACTTCCATGTTAGCCATTGCATTTGGAGTTGCTCCAAGTCCAAATCCACAGTGTCCTGTTGCTATAACAGCAGCGTCATAGTCTTTTCCATTAAAGTTGAATGTAACAAAATAAGCATAAGCTGCCATAATTACTGTTTGTATTAATAGTATTGAAATAATTGGAATAGCTAGTGCTGCAAGTTCCCATAGTTTTAATGTCATCAATGCCATTGCCAAGAATAAAGAAAGTGCTATATTTCCTGTAATAGATATTTCTTTCATAGGAAGTACTTTTTTCTGCATATCAGTTATATTTCTAATTATAGCTGCAATAAACATGGGTCCTATATATGCTGGAATTACAATTCCATAAGTTTTCAAGAATGGTGCTATCCAGTATCCAATTCCCATTGCTAATGAAATAACAACTACTGCATCAAATAGAGTAGATTCTGATACTGGTTTAGTAGTTTCATCTTCCAATTCCTCAATTGACATTCCTGCTTCTTCTAAATTAGGTTTTAAATTATATTTTTCTTTAAGCCTTTTAGCAATAGGCCCTCCAATTAAACAACCTGCAATTAATCCATAAGTTGCAGCAGCTATTGAAACTGAAAGTCCTCCTGTAGCTCCAAACTCCTCCAAAACTGGTCCAAATGCTCCAGAAGTTCCATGCCCTCCTGTTAATGGTATAGAACCTACAGCAAGTCCAAGTAATGGATTAAGTCCAAATACTTTTGCTAATGCTACTCCTACTATATCTTGAATAATAACAAGAACAGTAGCTGTTATTAGGAATATAGCAACTCCAACTCCACCTTTTTTCAATAGTTTTCCACTTGCAGTAAATCCTATTGTAGTGAAGAAGATCAGCATTAGAAAGTCTTTTAAAACACCATCAAAATTAAAGCTGAAAGCACCAGTATTATGCCCAATCAATAAAAGTATAGAGAATATAACTCCACCTACAACTGGAGCTGGAATAAAGAATCTTTCAAGGAAAGCAACTCTTTTCTTAACCTCTCTACCAAGTAAAAGAACAATTATTGCAATTGCCAGCGTTTCTGCCATATTAAAGTTTAGTGTCAACATAATTTTCCCTCCATATAATATTTTATTGTTTTAAATAAAAATATAGGAGAGTCCTAATTCCGAAGTACCCGATCTTTGTATCGAGATAATATTGTATAATCAGGTCTTAATCTGATAATTTTCTCTATTAATTCAACTTTTGCTTCTGGAAGAGAATGTATCTCAATTTTCAGTATATCTTCCAAATATATAATATCATCTTTATGAATGATTCCTCTTTCCATATCAATTTTTTTAATTGTAAAAAGCGGATAATTTTTTTCATTATTTTTCTGTATATCTTCAAATATTCTATTAACTGTAGTTTCTCTAAAAACAGGAAGGGAAGTATTTTGAGTTGCACTTGATGTAGTTATAATTGCAAATACACAAGCGATCATAAAATATAAAAATTTTCTTTTCAATTTACCCCCCTCCTTATATTTAAATATTCTTTTATAACTACCTTATAGCAGTTTTAAAGAGAATTGTCAATAAAAAACCTTTTAAAGTAAAATCAATTTATCAATATTTAAAAATAACTTTTTATTTTATAATTAATATAAAAATATTTTTCAAATTTAAATTTTAGCAAAAAAATAGGGGACAGTAATAAATATGTCCCCATGTTATTTAATTTTTAATCACTATGCATGAGCTGCTGCTTCATCAGCCTTTTTTTCCTCAGCAGTTTTTAATCTTACTTGTGGCTCTCTAGGAAGAGCAAATTTAGGTATGAATCTATCAAATCCAGTCAAAGTCAAGAACAACATACTAAATACTGCCACAAAAGCTATAAAATTATATTTTATTATATCTATTGCTATAAAGTTATGTAATGGATAAACTGTTGAAGCTATACCTATATAGAATCCAATATAAACATGCCAGGGAATTAACTGAGATCCAAATACTCCCATTGCGTCACTGAATGTGGCATTTCTAAGTTTAAGAGTATATATATCCTCTTCACTTCCTACTACATTCTTTTCAACAAGGTTTCTGATAATAGGTCCAATAGTTACTATTTGAGCCATTTCATCTGCTAGTGCCATATTCCCAAATATTGAAAGAATTGCATTCCAGAACATAAGCTGTCTTACATTTTTTGAAATTTTTCCAACTAAATCAGATACAGGCTTAAAAGCATCCATAACCTTCATTATTCCACCAAACGCTGCTACCCACATCATCATTACTACAACCCAAGCCCCTGCATCTGAAAATCCTGTCATTACAAGATCATTTAAGTAATCAGTTGTACTTGTTACAGTTCCCGCAAATTTACCAAGAATATATGCAGCAGCTATTCCTAAGAATAGACATATAAATGTCTGGTATCCCATAAATGCTGCAACTAGAACTAATATTAAAGGAATTACCATATAATAAGGAACTCCATCTCTTACTTGATTTAATAGTGTAACTGCTGATTCTCTCTCTTCAGCTAGTTTTGTCCAAACTTCTGCTGGTATTTGATTGATAGCTTCTGCTCCATTACCAGTTACCGATGGAAGCCCCATCATCATTCCAGCAATTCCAAAAGCTACTACACCTAATAATAGTACAAGTCCTGACCATACACCTTGGTGTCTGATTCTTCTAACAACTTCTACTCCTTGAATTCCAGAACTTACTATTGTAGTATCTGAAATAAGACCTATATTATCTCCAAAACATGCCCCACCTGCTATTGCCGCAGTAGTAAGAAGAATATTCCCTCCTACTATATGGTTAAGCCATAAAAAGATAGGTGCACAGGCTGCAAATGTTCCCCAGCTTGTTCCTGTTGCTATTGATAAAACAGATGTCACTATTGCTCCTGTTAATGCTACAGTTTTTCCTGTTATCCCTAAATTTAATGCCATATTGATGATTGATGCTCCTACTCCAGTCGACATAAATGTTTCTGCTAGAGCATAAGCTGCCATCAAGATAAATAATGCTATTGTTATCTCCCTTACATTTGTTATTGCCGCATCAAGAATATATGCGAAATTTTTCTTCTCTGTCCACATAGCTATTAGTGCTGCAACTATTGTTGCTAATGGTGCTGCAATCAGAGCATCAAATCCACTTATCATAAGTGCTGCAAGCACAAATACTGGACTTAACTTAAGTATTGCTATCATATTTACCTCCAAAAATATTATTAAGTTAAACTGCGAATGATTCTAGCTGTAGTAGTCTTAAGCTTTATTTTATAACTCTTCAAAAAAATAAAAAAATATATCCCTAACTTATATTTTCTATTTTCCTTTGATTAGAATAGTCTATAAAAACAAATCTTAATATGGATATACTTACTCTGCTATTATCCCAATTCTCTACTACTTTTTTACCATCTTTTCGTTTAGTTGTCAAGCTATATATTTCAAAAGCAAACATATTACATATGTTTTTTTAAATTTGTATACCATCTTTCATTAAGAAAATGTATAGAAATTACCCTTTCATTGGATTTTTATTTTTTAAATCACTTATTAAAAAATATTTTATTGAAACTTTTTAACTAATACAAAAAGATATCTGTTTAAAAAACAGATATCTTCATATACAATTATTTATATTCTTTATTATTTTTTCAATAATGATTTTCCATTCATTTCTTTTGGCTTATCCAAACCTAGTATTTCAAGCATAGTTGGTGCTATATCTGATAATTTTCCATCTTCTAGTTTATAATCTTTGTATATATCTGATACCATTATAAAAGGAACTCTATTTGTTGTATGTGCTGTAAATGGTATTTTAGTAACTGGGTCTTCCATAAGTTCAACATTTCCATGATCAGCAGTTACAAAAAGTGTTCCTCCTAATTCCAATACTTTTTGAGAAACTTTTCCTAAACAGAAATCTATTTTTTTCACAGCAGCCACAGCTGCATCAAATATTCCTGTATGACCCACCATATCAGGATTTGCATAATTAACTATAATAACATCAAACTTTCCTGAATCCAGAGCTTCTATAAGCCCATCTGTTACTCCACATGCTGACATTTCAGGCTGGAGATCATATGTAGCTACTTTAGGAGATGGTACAAGTTTTCTTTCTTCTCCCTCATATTGTGCTTCTTTTCCACCATTAAAGAAAAAAGTTACATGTGCATATTTTTCAGTCTCAGCAGTTCTTAATTGTTTCAATCCAGCCTTTGATATTACTTCACCAAATGTATTAGTTATGTCTTTTTCCCCATAAATTACTGGGGCATCTATAGTAGAATCATATTGACGCATACAATAATATTTAAGCCCCAGATATTCTCTTTCAAATCCAGAAAATTCTTTATCATTTAAAGCTCTTGTTATTTCCCTTGCTCTATCAGGTCTGAAATTAAAGTTTATAAATACATCTCCTTTTTTGATAGTTCCTTCAGGATATATAACAGTGGGAATTACAAATTCATCACTTACATTTTCAGCATATGATTTTTCTATTGCTTCTATAGCTGAAGAAGCATGATTTCCTTTCCCATTCACCATAGCATCATATGCTTTTTTTACTCTATCCCAGTTCTTGTCTCTATCCATAGCATAATATCTTCCAGATATAGTTGCAATGATTCCTTCACCTATTTCTTTCATTTTTGCTTCAAGTTCTTTTAAAAACCCCTCTCCTGATTCAGGGGCTGTATCTCTTCCATCAAGAAAAGCATGAACATAAGCCTTCACACCATATTTTTTAGCCATTGTTAAAAGTCCATAAAGATGATCTGTATGAGAATGTACTCCTCCTGGAGATACCAAACCTCCAAAATGTACAGGTTTTCCTTCTTTTACTGCATATTCAAAAGCTTCTTTTAAAACTTTGTTATTAAAAAAAGTTCCTTCTCTGATATCTTTAGATATCTCAACTAATGGTTGATAAACTACTCTTCCTGATCCTATATTCAAGTGTCCTACCTCTGAATTTCCCATTTGTCCATCTGGTAATCCAACAGCTTCTCCAGAAGCTTCAAGTTCAGAATGGGGATATTCTTTCATAAGTCTGTAAAAATTTTCAGGATTTGCAGCTGTTACTGCATTTTTTTGTTCTGGATGTTTATTTATACCCCATCCATCCAATATCATAAGCATTAATGGTTTTTTATTCATTTAATTTTCCACCTCTTTTATTTTCCTGCTACAACTATTTCAGCAAATGAAGAAGCTTTTAAAGATGCTCCTCCTATAAGTCCACCATCAATATCTTTTTGAGCTAATAATTCAACTGCATTATCAGGTTTCATTGATCCTCCATATTGAATTATCATTTCTTCAGCAGTTTCATTTCCAAACATAGATATCAATACATCTCTTATTTGACTATGTGTCTCCTGTGCCATTTCAGGTGTAGCAGTTTTTCCTGTTCCTATTGCCCACACTGGTTCATAAGCAACTATTACTTTTTTAGCTTCCTCAGCAGTAAGATCTTTTAACCCACTTCTGATTTGAGTTTCAGTAACTTCACTAGTTTTTCCTGATTCCCTTTCTTCTAATTTTTCTCCAATACAAAGTATTGGCAACATTCCAGCAGCCAATACTGCTTTTACTTTTTCATTAATAAACTCATCACTTTCTTTAAAATATTCTCTTCTTTCTGAATGTCCTAAAATAACATACTCTACTCCTATTGATTTAAGCATAGCTGGAGAAACTTCTCCTGTATATGCTCCTGAATCTTTTGGATAAACATTTTCTGCTGCTATTGCTATATTGCTTCCTTTTACAACTTTTACAGCATCTGATAAAGCTGTAAATGGAGCTCCTATTATTATATCTACATTATTTATTCCTTTTACAAGTTCTTTCAATTCAGTAAGCATTTCTACTGCTTCTGCATTAGTTTTATTCATTTTCCAATTTCCAGCTATAACTTTTTTCCTCATTCTAAATAACCTCCATTTTATATTTACTTTTCAATAAATATTATCATAGTAATCATTATTTTTCAAATGTATCATTGGTCATATAATAACTATTAATTGAGCAATCTTTTACGATTTTCTTCTTCTGCAATATCATTATAATAATCTTCTACATTATCATAAAATTCTATCAAAAGATCTCCTATCGAAAATTCAAGTATATCTATAAATCCGATAAGGTCTCTTCTTTCATAAGCATGTTCTGCAACCTCCAGTTCTTTTTGAAAATCTTCTATATATTCATCAAAATCTTCATATATAAAATCAAGTATATGATTTTCTTTTATTAAAAGAAGAAGATTATAAAACCATCTCAAAAAAATAACCATTTCTATAAATTGTATTTCATCTTCATCGTTAAGACTTTCTTGTCCGCTTTCCTCAATATCATCAAATATATCAAAATATCTGTCAATAGATTCTTTAGCAATAAGAATTGATTCCAATATCATAGCTCCATGAGTTTTTGTTATTACTTCAATAACTTTAAGATCCTTACCTCCTATAATACTATTATCTCTTAAAGTGCTTCCATTCACATATATTTCATGTGGTATTTTATTTTCTTTCATAAGTTTTTTATTAATTGCAGAAATTGCATTTCCTAAACTTTTAAAGCTCTTCTGTTTCATCTCCATTTTTACATTATCTACATATACTTCCATCATGACCTCTGTTTTTTATTTATTTTTTAAAGAATTTTGACATTGCTATTGAAAAAATATATATCTCTTTTGGAGAAGTTTTTTTCGTTATTTCTTTCACTATTTCTCTTATTGTACTTCCTGTAGTTACTATATCATCTATTATGAGTATATTTTTTCCATTTGCATTTATCTCGTTATTTTTAAAGGCTTTTTTTATGTTTTCTTCTCTTTTTTTCTCTTCTAATATAGAATACATATGCTCTGTATCTCTTATTCTATCTATTGTTTCATAATCTATTCTCAATTCCTTTAATATTTCCTCTACTTGATTAAAACCTCTTTCTTTCATTCTGTTGCTGCTTATTGGAACTGGTATCACTATATTTATTCTTTTTTCTCTTATCAGTTCCTTTAAAGGTTTTTTTATCAAAATGGAAATTTCCTTTGAAAGTACTTTCCTATTCTTAAGTTTATAGTCCGTTATAATTTTTTTTATATCTTCATCATAATAATATAAAAAATAATAATTATCTATATTTTTCATTTCACTTTTTCTTCTCAATATTCTAAAGCATTCATGACATATATATTGAGTTTCAGTTTCTATAATTTTTCCACATACAGAACATTTTATTGAGAAGAAAAGTTTTCTAAAACTCTGGCTTAAGTTCTTCATCTTTTTCCATATCTACTATTTTAGCAGAATATATTTCTGTATATCCACAATTTAAACATGTCTTTATATAATAAGTGCTCAGTTCCAGCCTCAGTCCTGGACTTTTTTCTGGTAAAATCGAAGTTTTTACCTGATATTTATCACATCCGCATTTTACACACTTAAAATCCAATTTCATCACCCCATAAAATATTTTTAAACCACTTTTGTTCATTTTTCAAATAACTTATACAATCAAATCTAATATTATAGTCTTCTATATGATTTTTTATAAGATATTCTTCTGCTGTCTTATACATTCTTTTGGCTTTTCTTTTATCAACAGCTTCTATACCATAACCATAGTCAAATGTTTCTCTATATTTTACCTCGACAAATATAATTTGTCTATCCTTTAATGCTATTAAATCTATCTCCCCATGTTTTCCATGATAATTTTTTTCTAAAATTCTATATGAATTCTCCTCTAAAAACTTTGCTGCTTTCTCTTCATAAAGACTTCCTTTTTTTCTTTTGTTCATAAAAATCTCCAGTCTTTTATTCTAATATTTTAGTAAGAAAACTTTTTCTATGTATACCCAATATTCCATATTCCTTTATTGCTTCTCTATGCTGTTTCGTTCCATATCCCTTATGTCTTTCAAAGCCATATAGCGGATATTTAACAGCTTCTTCTTTCATCATTCCATCTCTTGTTACTTTTGCTATTATTGAAGCTGCCGCGATAGAAAGACTTTTTGCATCTCCTTTAATTATTGGCTTCTGCTTTCCTATATATTCTCTTATTTTAAAATTTCCATCTACTAATATAAGATATTCTCCATCACACTCTTTTTTTAAATTTTCCAAAGCTCTTCTCATTGCTAAAAATGTAGCATTAAGTATATTTATCTCATCAATTTCTTTAGTATCAGCTATTCCTATACCTACAAAAAAATGTTTTTTTATCACATTGAAAAGTTTTTCCCTCTTTTTTTCTGATATCTGTTTAGAATCATTTATTTCATCCAAATCACTATCATAGTTTTTTAATTTTACAGCAGCAGCTACTACAGCACCAGCTAAAGGACCTCTTCCTGCTTCATCTACTCCTATAATTTCCTCTCCTATATTAATATCAAAATCATAAAGAGATACAGCTTCTTTTTTCTCATTTAAAATATCTTGTTTTTTTCTGTTTTTCTCTGTTTTCTTTTCCTCAACAAGAAAAAGTTCCAATTGACTTTCTGATATTTCGTCATTTTTTTTGTTTTTCATGATCATTCCCTCTTTAAAATTTTATTTTATCTATATCTACTCCAGCAAATTTTGCTGCTTTTTTAAAGTCTTCTGGAATTTCTGCTGTAACTACCATTTCTTTTTTTGTTACAGGATGAGTAAATTTCAATCTATAAGCATGGAGCATTTGTCTTTTTATCCCTTCATTACTGCTCCCATATACATTATCTCCTAATATTGGATGGTTAAGATATTTCATATGAACTCTTATTTGATGCGTTCTTCCAGTTTCTATTCTCACTTTTACAAGGGAAAAATTTTTTCCTTCATCTAATATTTCATAATTAGAAACAGCATTCTTTCCATTAATATCTACTACTGCCATTTTTTTTCTATCTCTTATATCACGTCCTATAAGAGTTTCAATTCTCCCATACTTATCCTTAAATATTCCCTTTGCTATACATATATATACTTTTTCTAAAGTTTTTTCCTTAAACATATCTGAAAGAGCTGAATGAGCTTCATCATTCTTAGCTACCACTATAACTCCGCTTGTATCCTTGTCCAATCTATGAACAATTCCTGGTCTTATTACTCCATTGATAGTAGAAAGGTCCTTTATATGATACAATAGAGCATTTACAAGAGTTCCATTATAATTCCCATGTGCTGGATGTACCACCATATCTGGTGCTTTATTTATAACAACTATATCTTTGTCTTCATATATTATATTAAGAGGGAGATTTTCTGGTATCACATCAAGAGTTTCATCTTCTGGAATATTCACTACAATTCTTTCTATTCCTTTAAGTTTATTTCCATTTTTAGTTATTTTTTTTCCAGTTATTTCCACATATCCATTATCAATTATTTTCTGAATATATGATCTTGTTGCATCATCTATTATTTCATTTAAAAAACTGTCTATTCTTTTTCCTTTATCATTTTCATTAGTGTATACAGTTATTGTTTCTTTAATATTTTCCATAATTTCTCCACACTTTTATTTTTTTTAATTATATCATCTATTAGAAAAAAAAGAAATGAGTCCATTTCTTTAAATGATGAACCCATTTCTCAAAACACTTTATTTTCTTATATTTAGATATGAAGTATATGACCCATTTTTTCTTTTTTAGTTTTCATATATCTTTCATTTGATGGATTAAATCCTGTTTCAATAGCTTCTCTTCCAGTTACTTTTATACCATATTCTTCAAGTCCTTTAATTTTTTCAGGATTATTTGTCATTATTCTTACTGATTTTATTCCAAGAGCTTTTATCATTTGAGCTGCTATGGAATAATCTCTCATGTCTGGGTCAAAACCAAGTTTTACATTTGCTTCTACTGTGTCTGCTCCATTATCTTGAAGAGTATAAGCTCTTAATTTATTGAGAAGTCCAATTCCTCTTCCTTCCTGTCTTAAATAAAGAACTGCTCCTTCCCCTTCTTCATCTACTCTCTTCATAGCTCTTTTTAACTGAGAACCACAATCACATCTCAGTGATCCTAAAATATCCCCTGTAAAACATTCTGAATGGATTCTTATAAGAACATTTTCTTTACCTTCTAAGTTTCCTTTTATAAGAGCAATATGCTCTTTATCATCAAGCTTATTATCAAAACCAACTATTTCAAATTCTCCTTGAGCAGTTGGCATTTTTGCTTTTACAGATATTTCCATAAGTTTTTCATTTTTTCTTCTATATTTTTGAAGATCTTCTATTGATATCATTTTAAGATTAAACTTCTTAGCAAATTCTTGAAGATCATCCATTCTTGCCATCATTCCATCTTCTTTCATTATTTCACAACATAGTCCTACTGGTTTAAGTCCTGCAAGTACCATAAGATCAACTGTTGCTTCTGTATGCCCATTTCTTACAAGAACTCCACCTTGTTTTGCTCTAAGAGGGAACATATGACCTGGTCTTCTGAAATCTTTTGGTTTTGCATCTTCTTCTACTACTTTCATTGCTGTTATTCCACGTTCATATGCAGATATTCCAGTTGTTGTATCTACATGGTCAATTGATACTGTAAAAGCTGTACAATGATTATCTGTATTGTCGCTACACATTTGAGGTAAATCCAATTTTTCTATATATTCTTCTGACATAGGCATACAAATAAGTCCTCTTGCATGAGCTGCCATAAGATTTACATTCTCCAGTGTTGCAAATTCAGCTGCACAAATTATATCTCCTTCATTTTCACGATTTTCATCATCTACTACAATTATTGATTTTCCGGCTTTAAGATCTTCCAGAGCATCTTCTATTCTATCTAACATTATTAATTCACTCTCCTCTAAAATCCATTTTCTAAGAGAAACTCTCTTGTAAGTATTCCTTCTTTTTTATCTTCTCCAGAAAAATTAAGCAATCTTTCTACATACTTTCCTATGAGATCAGTTTCTACATTTATATAATCTCCTATATTCTTACTTCCTAATGTTACCATTTCTTGTGTATGTGGTATGAGAGATACACTCAGACTACTGTCTGTCATTCCCATAACTGTTAAACTTGCTCCATCTAAAGTTACTCTTCCTTTTTCAACTACATATTTCATATATTGTCTATCTATCTCTATCTGATATATCTTTGCTATTCCTTCTGAAGTTATTGAAACAATAGTTCCTTCACAGTCTACATCTCCTGTTACAAGATGCCCTCCAAGAGGAGTCGCCAGTGTAATAGATTTTTCAAGATTTATTTTATCTCCTGATTTAAGTCTTTTCAGATTAGTTCTTTTCACTGTTTCATACATACAGTCAGCAGTAAAATAATTTTCTCCTATCTCAACAGCAGTAAGACAAGTTCCATTTGTTGCTATGCTGTCTCCAATTTTGCTCTCATCTAAGACTTTTTTACATTTTATTTTTATCTTAAGAGATTTCTCACCATTTTCAATAGCAAGGACTTCTCCTATCTCCTCTACAAGTCCTGTAAAAATAGAAATCACTCTCCTCTCTATCTGTAAAACTCCATCGATACATTATTTCCATAATTATTTATTTTAACATTTGTCAATTGAAATCCATCAGAAATATATTCACAATCAAATCCTCTTATAAATGGAATTGCTTTATCATCTCCAAGTATTTTTGGAGCAATAAATATTTCACCTCCATCTATAATATTTTCAGAAAAAGCTTTTGATATCAAAAAACTTCCTCCTTCTAAAAGAACTGCATCTATTCCAAGATCTCCAATTTTTTTTAATATATCATATAATTTAAAATCTATCCCTTTTAGAAAAATCACATTTATATTTTTCTTTTTTAAAAAAGATATTTTTTCTTTTTCTACATTACTATATGAAGTAATTAGAATACTTTTTTTATCTTCAAAATTTACAAATTTTGAATCTATAGGAATATCTAAAAATGGATCTATTACTATTCTATATGGATTCCTTGCATTTTCTATTCTAGCTGTAAGACTTGGATTATCTGCAAGAATTGTATTTATTCCTACCATTATCCCCATATATTTATTTCTTAGTTTTTGTACTTTTTCTCTTGCCAGTTCATTAGTTATCCATTTGGAATTTCCTGTTCTGCTGGCTATTTTTCCATCTAATGTTATTCCACATTTCAAAAATAAATAAGGTACTTTTGTTGATATATATTTCATAAAAACTCTATTGAGTTCTGAAGCCTCTTTTTCCATGATACCAGTAATTACTTCAATACCAGCATCTGTCATCATTTTTATACCTCTTCCAGATACCAGTGGATTTGGGTCTAAAGATGCAATAATGCACCTTTTTATCCCCATATCTATTATTTTTTTGGCACATGGAGGAGTTTTTCCATAATGAGAACATGGTTCTAAAGTAACATAGATAGTTGCTCCTTCAGCTTTTTTTCCAGCTTCTCCCAGAGCAAAAACTTCAGCATGTGGTCCACCATATTTTTTATGATATCCTTCACCTACAATTTTTCCATCTTTTACTACTACTGCTCCTACCATAGGATTGGGATTTACCTTCCCTTCTCCCAGAGCAGCAAGTTCCAATGCTCTCTCCATGTACTTTTTATCCATGATTACATCCCCTTTAGTAAGTTTACCATTTCAATAGCTGTAACTCCTGCATCAAATCCTTTATTTCCTGCTTTTGTTCCAGCTCTTTGGATAGCTTCTTCTATAGTATTTGTAGTAAGTACACCAAATATTACTGGTATATCACTTTGAAGACTTACAGTAGCTACCCCTTTAGAAACTTCTGCACAAACGTAATCAAAATGCGGTGTTGATCCTTTAATTACTGCTCCCAGAGTAATTACAGCATCATATCTCCCTGATTCTGCCATTTTTTTTGCTGCTAAAGGAATTTCAAATGCTCCAGGTACCCAAGCTAATTCAATATCATCTTTTGCAACTTCATGTCTAACTAATGCGTCCTCTGCTCCACCTATTAATTTAGATGTGATGAACTCATTAAATCTTGCTGCTACAATTCCAATTTTTAACCCTCTACCTGCATAATTTCCTTCTAATACTTTCATTTTTCCTCCTTGTGATTCAGGACAAATAAAAAAGCCTAGATAAACTCCAGGCTGTAAAAGCATAAAAAAGACAATCAAAAAAGATTTCTTTTCTCTTCTTCCATCCAGACTATACTGTCGGTTTTGGAATTACACCAAATCAAGACCAAAGGTCTTCGCGGACTTTTACCGCCGGTCGGGAATTACAAAATGCTCACCCTGCCCTGAAGATAATTTTTTTATTTAATTTCTCTACATAAATAGTATAAAGCTGCTTTCTATTTTTGTCAACTAGATATTTCCAGTGTATTTTAAAATTTTTTCTTAAATTATATTGAAAATTTTTATTTATAGTGTATGATATGTATTGTTCAGATAAATTTGATTAATATTTGGAAGGTGAAAAAATGAAACAAAGTTTGAACTTAAAGACTGGAAAGATCTCAAAACTTTTTTTTAGTTTTGCTGTTCCTTCAACTATCAGTATGATAGTAACATCTCTTTATACTATTGCTGATGGTGTCTTTATTACAAGGGGTGTAGGAAGTGACGGAATTGCTGCTGTGAACATTGGATATCCCATCATCAATTTTACTGTTGCTCTTAGTCTAATGTTTGGAATAGGAGGAGCTACTCTTATTGCATTCAAAAAAGATGACATTAAATATCAAAATAAATGTTTCTCTCATATAATCCTTCTCAATATTTTTGTATATATAATAGTAGCAAGTATGATATTTTTATTTACCAAACCTTTAATGATGGCTATGGGAGCAAATGAAAAACTTCTTCCAATGATAAAAGGATATATGTATCCCTGTACAGTATCTACTTTTTTTCTTATGATATCCATGTCACTAAATGCAGTAGTAAGAAATGATAACGCCCCAAGAAGAGCAATGGTATCTACTCTTCTAGGAGCCGGATTGAATATCATATTAGATTACTTATTCATCTTTAAATTTAATTTAGGAATAGAAGGAGGAGCCTATGCTACTGCTATTAGCCAAGTAGCATCCGCTGTTTATTTATGTAGACACTTTATTGGTTCTACATTTAAAATTGATCTTTCTTTAAAAAAAATAGATTTCTTTCTTTTAAAAAAACTTTTATCCATTGGATTTCCTTCATTTGTACTGGAATTTGCAGTAGCTGTCATTACAGTTTTGCTTAATATTGCATTCATGAATGCTGTTGGTGTCTTTGGAGCTTCTGCTTATGGAATAATCTCTTACAGTTTTATGTTTTTCAGAATGCTTTTCACTGGGCTTTCACAAGGAATTCAGCCCATAGTTAGTTTCAATTATGGTAGAAAAAACTTAGTTAGAGTTAAAAGAATGCTTATCTTTGCTCACAAAATAACTTTTGGAACTTCTATAGTTTCTCTCATAATAATATTTTTTCTTGCTACTTCAGTAGTAAAAATCTTTACCCATGATACATCTCTTGTTGCTGAATCAACTAAAGGATTTATTCTTTATTCCATAGCTCTTTCGTTTTTAGGGTTTAATTTTGTAAATATTGCTTATCTTCAGGCAGTTGACAGACCTATGGTTTCTAATGTAATATGTATGTCTAGGAGTTTTCTTTTTGTATTTATAGGACTGATTTTTCTTCCAAAATTAATAGGAATAAATGGCATTTGGCTCGCCTTACCTTTTGCAGATTTCATAACAGCTGTGCTCACTGTTCCATTTATGAAGAAAATTACTGTAAATTATGTAAAAGCTTCTGTCTAAAAATAGCTAATAAGGAGAAATAAATGAAAAAATTAATATTACTGATATTTTTTACTTTAACTATTTCAACTTTTGCATTAGAAGATATAAAATTTTCAGGTAGCGAAGTTAAACAAGGTGGATTTTTTTATGTTGAATATCCTATTGATAAAAACTATGAAATAATTTTCAAAAACTCTTTAATAAAAATAAAGAATTTTGAAGAAAATGATAAAAAAATTGCTCTTATTCCTGTGCATTATTCAACTCCTGTAGGAGTATACACTGTAAAAATAATTGAAGAAAATAATGAGGCTTTTTCTAAAACTGTAAAGGTTCTTGATGGAAACTTTAAAAAGAGTTATATAACTGTTTCTAAAACTATGTCAGAAAAACGTTCTGAAAAAAATATGAAAATTATGACTAATTTCGTAGCTGAGGCTAAAAAAAATCCAGCTGAAAAAAAACTTTGGGACAGTAATTTTATACTTCCTGTACAGAAAAAAATCAGTAGCCCTTTTGGAGCCATGAGATTTGTAAATAATAAGGTTGTGGGGTATCATTCAGGTATTGATTTTCCTGTTCCTGTTGGAACTCCATTAAAAGCATCAAATTCTGGAAAAGTTGTTCTTGCAAAAGAACTGACTTCCACTGGAAATACCATTGTTATTGATCATGGAATGAATGTATTTTCAAGTTATGCTCATATGAGTGTTTTAGATGTAAAGGAAGGAGACACAATAAAAAAAGGTGATGTAATTGGAAAAAGTGGAAACACAGGTTTCACTACTGGTCCTCATCTTCATTTTACAATCAGTATAGGAACTACTTTTGTAAATCCACATATTTTTCTTGATTCTCATGTATTAGAAAACTAATAAAAAACATCCTTCTATAAATTTAAATATATGAAGGATGTTTTTTTATATATTTTCCCAAGGAACTACTCTTATCTCTACTCCCTTAGGCTTTTCTCTTTTTACACTGTTGTATTGGCAAGTTTTTTACAGGAATTATTTCTGATTTTTTCTTTTAATGGTTTATTTATATCTAAATTTTTCCTGTAAATTTCTTTGCTCCTTCACAATTTATGAGAACATTTTCCATTATTTTTATTCCTATTTCAATTTCTTCCATAGTTGCAGATAAAAAACTTATTCTTATCTCACACGAGTTTCTTTTATTATAATAAAATATACTCCCTGGTAATATTGAAAGCCCTCTCAATTTACATTTATAATAAAATTTTTCTCCATCAATATAATCAGCCAATTCTATCCAAATAAAGAAACCACCTCTTGGTACAATTAATATTTTTATATGTGGTATTTTTAAAAGTAAAGAAAGCATTTTTTGAAATTTAGCTGCCAGTATTTTTTTAGATTCTTCTAAATGTCTATCAAGATGGCCTTCTGTTATAAAATATTCTAATATTTTTTGATTTAATCCTGGTGTATTAGGATCAAGTCCATATTTTATCAATACAAACTTCTCCATAAATTTTCTTGGAGGAATCATAAAAGCTAAAGCTATTCCAGGCATAAACATCTTTGAATATGTTCTTATATATACAACTCTTTCCTCTCCGCTTTTATCCATACTTTTTATTGAGTACACCTTATTCTCATCATAATAAAATTCACAAAAGCAATCATCTTCTATTATATAAAAATCATACTCTTCTGCCAACTGAATAAGTCTTTTTTTCTTCTCATCTGACCATACTATCCCTGTTGGATTTTGAAAATTAGATATTACATAAACCATATGTATCTTTTCTTTTTTTATCATCTCTTCAAATTTTTCCATATCCCAACCATCATTTTCAATATCCATTGTCTTTATGTTACATACATCACCTAAAAAGTTTATTGCATTAGGATAGGTAGGATTTGATATAACTATTGTTTTTACAGGATGACATCCAAAAGCTTTAATCACTATATCTAAGGATTGCTGTGTTCCAGATGTTATAATTATATCTTCTCTTTCTACAAAAATATCATCTTTTTCAAGATAATCGGCTAAAGTATCCCTTAAACTAGTTAATCCCTGTACATTTTGATATCCAAATAACTCCTTGCCACAATCTTTTATTGCTTTTTCAGAAAGCCTTTGATATACTTCTACTGGAAAAAAATCTTTTGATGGTGTACCATTTGAAAAAATTATTTCAGGAAGTTCATTCTGTTGTCCATACCTAAAGCTTTCCATAATAGGAATAACCTTATCACTAATAGTAAAATCTGAATATTCTTTTACAAAGCAGCCCTTTCCTCTTATTGAATATATGTATCCATTCTCTTCCAGCATTCTGTAGACTCTCAAAACTGTATTTATATTTATATCAAATTTAATAACTGTCTGTCTTACAGAATAAAATTTTGAATCAGGTTTCATTTTTTTTGTAACTATTTCAGCTTTTAATAATTCATACAACTGAGTATAAAAATTGGTACCTGTCTTTCTAATTATTTTCTCATTCATAATAATATTTTCCTCCCATTTTGAGGTATTCTAAAAGCACTTTATTCAAAGTGTCATAAGACACTTTTGAGGTCAAATGTTTGATTTTTCTTATATTATATAATAAAATTGTATTATAATAAAGCGTTTTATTCTTATATTATCTATTAAAAACATATATTTAACATTTTTTAAGGAGGAAATATTATGAAAAATAAAAAAGCTGGATTTGGAACTGTAAGTATTCATGGTGGAAGCTGTAAAAATCCTTATGGAACATTAGCTGTCCCTATATTTCAAACTTCTACTTTCGTATTTGACTCAGCAGAACAAGGTGGAAAAAGATTTGCATTAGAAGAATCAGGATACATATATTCAAGACTTGGAAACCCTACTACTGCTGTATTAGAAGATAAAATTGCACAATTAGAACAAGGAGAAGCAGCTGTAGCTACATCCTCTGGTATGGGAGCTATTTCTTCTGTTATGTGGACTATATTAAAAGCTGGAGATCATATTATCTCTGATAAAACTCTTTATGGATGTACTTTTGCATTTTTTAGCCATGGATTATCAAAATTTGGTATTGAAGTAAGTTTTGTTGATACTTCAGATGCTGAATCTGTTAAAAAAGCTATGAAACCTAATACTAGAGGTATTTATTTAGAAACTCCAGCAAATCCTAACTTGAAAATAGTTGATATAAAAGCAATAGCTGATGTAGCTCATACTAACCCAAATACACTAGTTATTGTTGATAATACATTTTCTACTCCTTATTGTCAAAAACCTATTGAATTAGGGGCTGATATAGTTGTTCACTCAGCTACAAAATATCTAAATGGACATGGAGATGTTATTGCAGGTATTGTTATTTCTAGAAAAGATTTAATTGATCAAATAAGATTAGTTGGAATAAAAGATATGACAGGGTCAGTTTTAGGACCTATGGAAGCATATTTAATAATCAGAGGTATGAAAACTCTTGAAATAAGAATGAAAAAACATTGTGAAAACGCTATGAAAGTTGCCGAATTCTTGACAGCTCATGATAAAGTTGCTGAAGTTTATTTCCCTGGACTTAAATCACATCCAGGTCATAACATTGCAGCAAAACAAATGGATGCTTTTGGTGGAATTATGTCTTTTGAATTAAAAGGTGGATTTGAAGCTGGAAAGATTCTTCTAAATAATTTAAATTTATGCTCTTTGGCTGTATCTCTAGGAGACACTGAAACTCTAATTCAGCACCCTGCATCTATGACTCACTCTCCTTATACTAAAGAGGAAAGAATGGAGGCTGGAATAACTGATGGATTAGTAAGGTTATCAGTTGGACTTGAAAATATTGAAGATATTATAGCAGATTTAGAATACGGTCTCAGCAAAATATAGAGATATAATAGGAGGTCTATATGGAGAACAAATCTAAACCAAGTTTTATAGGGTTAATTCCCCTTTTAATATTTGTTATCATTTATCTTGGAACAGGTATCGTCCTTCAAATGAAGGGTGTAGCAATGGCATTCTATCAATTACCTTCACCAGTTGCTGTTTTTGTAGGTATTATTTTTGCATTCATATTGTTTAAAGGAACTATCATGGAAAAATTTGATACTTTCCTTGAAGGTTGTGGACATCAAGATATAATTACAATGTGTATAATTTATTTGCTTGCAGGTGCGTTTGCAGGTGTATCTAAAGCTATGGGGGGAGTAGATGCTACTGTAAATATGGGACTTACATATATCCCTGCTCATTATATTGCAGCAGGATTATTTATAATAGCCTCTTTTATATCTACTGCTACTGGAACTTCTGTAGGAGCCATAGTTTCTATTACCCCTATTGCAGTAGGACTAGCTGAAAAGAGTGGAGTTCCCCTTCCTTTAATCTTGGCTGCTGTTATGGGTGGAGCTATGTTTGGAGATAATCTTTCAGTTATATCAGATACAACTATTGCAGCAACAAAAACTCAAGGTGTAGAGATGAGAGATAAATTCAGAGTAAATTTATATATTGCTGCTCCAGCTGCAATTATTACAGTTATCTTGCTTTTAATATTTGGAAAACCAGATCATATTCCTCAAATAGAAGTGCTAACATATAACTTTTTGAAAGTACTTCCATATTTGGTAGTTCTTATTTTAGCTATTGTAGGAGTAAATGTTTTTATTGTTCTTACTAGTGGTATATTTCTTTCAGGAATAATTGGGTTAGCTTATGGAAATTTTACTTTGCTTTCTTTAACAAATGAGGTATATTCTGGTTTTTTAGGTATGAATGAAATATTTCTTCTTTCATTACTGACTGGAGGATTAGCTGCAATGTCTACAAAAGCTGGTGGTATCCAATGGTTGATTGAACAGATACAAAGAATAATAATTGGAAAGAAAAGTGCTAAAATTGGTGTTGGCCTTTTAGTTGCAGTAACAGATATAGCAGTTGCTAATAATACTGTTGCCATTATTATAAATGGTTCTATTGCAAAAAGAATATGTCAGAAATATAGTGTTGACCTTAGAGAAAGTGCAGCTATACTGGATATCTTCTCTTGTATATTCCAGGGACTTATCCCTTATGGGGCTCAAATGCTTATTCTTCTAGGATTTACAGCTGGAAAAGTTTCTCCACTAGATGTGATTCCTTTATTATGGTATCAATTTCTATTGTTTATATTCACAGCTATATTCATATTCTTCTCTGTCAATGAAAAAATTATTGCTAAGTTGGATAAAAATAAAGTAAAAGCTAATTAAATATCAATATATAAAGAGGGTGAAATCATTTTCACCCCCTTTTATTTTCCTTGCAACTAATTATTGCTCTAATAATTTTAAATCTACAATCACAGGAATATGATCACTTACTTTATTCCATTGAATTCCATCTTTTTCATTTTCTTTGTTAGGTACATATGTTTGTGCTTCCCATACTTGTGCTTTATTTAAATATATTTGGTCAATTGCAACTTCTGGATTTACTGCTGGCCATGTTCTGTGGTCTATCTTATCATCAAATACTGATACCCAATATCTTTCCATTTCTTTTCCTATTACTGAATTAACAGTATCATTAAAATCTCCAACTAATATTTTTATTCCTCTCATATCAAGAGTTATTTCATTTATAGTTCTTACTTGCTGTAAACGAACTGTTGGATCTTCATGCCAATCTAAATGAGTATTGATAAATGTAATAGGTACTTCAAATCCTGGAACTTCTATTTGAGTAACTAGAGCTATCCTTTGTTCATAGCCAGGACTTGTTATATCCCCATTAGGAAAAGAAGGTAATACAAGACTTTGCTGGCTTAAAATAGGATATTTTGATAAAACTGCTATTCCATAATCTCCTCCATCATGATCAATAGTTTTTCCAAATACCATATTATACCCAGTAAGATCAGCAAGAATTTGTGCTTGATCTATCTTTCCACTACGATTAGTATTTCTATCCACTTCTTGTATAGCTATAATATCTGGATTTATTTTTTTTATCGTTTCTGCTGTAACCTTCAAATCTACTTTAAAATTATTTGCTCCTGCTGCAATGTTGTAAGTCATGATTTTCATTTTTGGATTGTTTTTTGTTATTTTTTTATTGTATAAAACTTTTGTTTCTGCAAAAGATACAACAGAAAGAATTACAAATAACAATGCTAACATTTTTTTCATTTTGAACCTCCTTATTATTAAATTTTCAACAGGATATTTTGTATCCAATATCCAACTTCATAGTAGCACTTACGAATTAAAATTTCAACTATTTTTTTATTTTAATTATTAAAAAATCAGAAAATATTATTTTCTTTTAATATAATTTGTTCTATATTTAATGTATAAAATATAAAATGCTATTTTAATAAAAAAATTTCACAATAATTAAATAGCCTTAACTATAATAATTACTGTGAAACTGTTATAAATTTTACTTTTATTTTTTCTTTAATAAATATTTCTATTTACAATTTATTTCTGTTTTCCTAAAAAATTACTTATTGTAATTTTTCAATTTCTTTAATAATATTTACAGCAACAGGAGCAAATAATTCTCCTATTCCCTCTTCTATCCCTTTTGTAAGCCCTGCTATTCCTCTAGTCATAGGAAGTTCTCCTAATAAAGTAAGCCCCATTTCATTTAAAAAGTCATTCATTCCATTTTCTTCATTAAAACTTATTTTAGTTTCACATCCTGGGCAAACTATATAACTCATATTTTCTACTACACCTAATATAGGTATATTCATTTTTTTAGTCATATTTACAGCCTTTGCCACTATCATTGATACCATATCCTGAGGAACTGATACCATTACTACTCCATTTACAGGTGTTGACTGCATAACTGTTAAAGCTACATCTCCTGTTCCTGGAGGCATATCTATCAATAAAAAATCAAGTTCACCCCATACTACATCTTCCCAGAACTGCTTTACAGCTCCACCTATCACTGGTCCTCTCCAAATTACTGGTTCATTTTCATCATCTATTAATAAATTAAGAGAGATAACTTTTATTCCTTCTTTAGAGACCACAGGATATATATTTTCTCCATCTCCCATAGCTTTTTCATCTTTCATTCCCATCAATCTTGGAATACTAGGTCCAGTTATATCTGCATCCATTATTCCCACTTTATATCCCAATTTATTCAATTCTTTTGCAAATAAAGTTGTTACTGTAGATTTTCCAACTCCACCTTTACCACTCATTACTCCAATTACTTTTTTTATATTATTATGTGGATTATTTACTATTCCACAACTTTCTTTATCTTTTGTACAACTGCTTCCTGATGGACAAGTATTACAATCTGACATTTAACTTCCTCCTTAAATTTTTCTACCAAACTATCTATTATAATACTCCTTACATAGTTTTTTGTCAATCAGTATCAAACATCTGTCAAGATATAAAATATTTTTCTAATAAAAAAAGTTTTAGAATTTTTTGCTAGAATATCTCTAACTCAAAAATTCTAAAACTCAATTTTCATTTTATCCTGCTGCTCTCATCTGCTCTTTTTCTATTTTAGAATTATATATTTTAACAAGTTCTGATTCAGTTATTTTCTTACTTTCTACATCAAGTATAACTCTTCCCTTATCCAACATAATTATTCTATCAGCATACTGTACTGCATCTCTTAAATTATGAGATATCATCATAGTTGTAATATTCTGCTTATCAATAAGTTGCTTCGTCTTTTCCATTATCACCTTTGATGTCTTTGGATCAAGGGCTGCTGTATGTTCGTCTAAAAGAAGAAGTTTTGGTTTTTTTAAAGTCGCCATAATAAGAGAAAGAGCTTGTCTTTGTCCTCCTGAAAGAAATTTTACCTGAGTATCCAGTTTATTTTCAAGTCCTAAATCTACTTCTTTTAAAATTTCTACAAATCTTTTTATCTTATCTTTTTTTATAAGATTTCTCAAAGAAAACTTTTCACATTTCTTATCTGCCAAAGAAAGATTTTCTAATATAGTGAGAGAAGGAGATACTCCCTTAGATGGGTCTTGGTGGACTTTTCCTATGCCCCAAGCTCTTTCTTCTTCTTTTAAGCTATTTATTGATTTTTCATCAAGAATGATACTTCCAGTATCTTCTTTTAATGAACCACTTATAAGATTAAAAAGAGTACTTTTTCCACATCCATTTGATCCTAATATTGCTACAAATTCACTATCTTTTATATTAAGATTAAATTCTTCAAATATATTTAATTCATTTTCAGTTCCACCATTAAAACTTTTTGACAGGTTCTTTATTTCCAGCATTTTCCTCTCCTCCTTTCTTCTTTAGACTAAAGAATGATGCATTATTATATCCTATAAATATTATTACTATTATTGCACTGATAGCTTTCAGATCTGTTGGAGCAAGTCCTAAATCTATTGCTATTCCACCTATTATTTTATAACTTATAGAACCAAGTATAGCTCTTGTTGTTCCTTTTAATTTTGTTGATTTTTTTAAAATAGTATCACCTATTATTATTGAAGCAAGTGCAGAAACTATTATAGATGTTCCCATATTTATATCTGCAAATCCTTGTCTTTGTCCCATTAATGCTCCACTTACAGCTACTAATCCATTTGAAAGCATAAGCCCTAAAAGTTTAAACTTATCACAGCTTACTCCTAAAGATTTTACTAAAGTTTCATTATCTCCAGTAGCTATGAGTAAATATCCTATCTCTGTTTTAAGAAACATATCCATTAATATTTTTATAAGCATGACTATTACCACAAGAACTACTATCTTATTTCCTAATGAAAAAACAGATGGATTATTATATAAAGGGATATTTGCTTTTCCATTTATTCTCAAGTTTACAGAATAAAGAATAGTCATTGTAAGTATTCCAGCAAGTATGGGAGCTATCTTCATTTTAATATGAAGAAAATATGTTATCACTCCAGCTAATGACCCAAATACAAAAGCTAGCACAGTACTTAGTATTGGATCAAGACCCAAAGTTGCGAATCTTGCAAAAATAAATGCCCCAAATGGAAATGTTCCTTCTACCGATAAATCAGGGAAATCCAGTATTTTATATGTTATAAATACTCCCATTGCCAATACTGCAAATATGAGTCCCTGTTCTATAGATATAGTCATTAATGAATTCATTTTTTACCCCTTTTTCTATTGTTCTATAAATTCTGCTCCTTCAAAAACTGAAAGATTTTTATCTAATTTAAGATTTTTCATTGTTTTTTCGTTTACTACTTTAGTTGTATTTGCCAAAGTTTCTACTGGCATATCTTCTGGATTCTTTCCCTCTACAAGTATTTCTTTAGCCATACGACCAGTTTGTTTACCTAATTCATAATAACTAAGTCCATCTGTCAGAAGTATACCTCCTTTTACGTGAGCTTCTTCTGCTCCTACTGTTACTATTCCTTTTTCATTTGCTGCCATAGAAATAAGATTTATTGCAGAAGCAACTATATTATCAGTAATAGTATAAAAGCCATCCACTTTGGATATCATAGAATTTACAGCTTGAGGTATATCATTTATATTATTTACCCCAACAGCTCTCACTTCAAGTCCCATCTTAACACTTATTTTTTTTGCATTAGCTACTTGTATTTCTGAATTTGATTCACTTGTATTATATATTATTCCTATTGTTTTTATTTTAGGATCAATCTTTTGAAATAATTCTAATTGTTTTTCCATAGGTGTAGCATCAGTCGTTCCTGTTACATTTCCTCCAACTTTATCCATTGTTTTTACTAATTGCGAATTTACTGGATCAGTTACAGCACTGAAAAGAACAGGTATTTTATCTGTTGATTGTTTAGCAGCTTGAGCTGATACAGTTGCTATTCCAAATATCAAATCCACTTTATCTGATACAAATTTTTGAGCTATTACCCCTGCTACTCCTGTATCTCCCTGTGAATTTTTATACATTATATCTGTATTTACTCCCAAAGATTTTAATTCATCTTCAAAACCTTTTCTTACATCATCTAATGCTGGATGTTCTGCAAATTGTGAAATACCTATTTTAAATTTTTTTCCCTCTTGAGCTACACTTTGTATCCCAATCATAATTAAAAACATTGCCGTCATTATTAATCTCTGTCCTACTTTTATTTTCATTTTCTCCTCCTGATTATTGAACAGAAAATAAAAAAACCTTTTTACATAAAATTGTAAAAAGGTAAAATCAACATAATACAACAAATCCCCTTTGAAAAGGTGATTCTGAAAAAAGCATTAAATTTTCCTACTATCCTACAATTCTACTATCCTGTTTTTTATTTCTTTTCAATCCCTACTATTTTACTATTCTACATATCATTAATGATAATTATATAAAAAATATCTGCTTTTGTCAACTGGTATTTATTCATGCTCTACAGGTACCGCTCTATGTCCCAATCCAATTACTACTTCATCCAATCTGAACATCCCTATTGTAAGAAAAATACATACTGAAAGATGCTCCTGAGATCTTGCAATTCCTATTTTCCCTCCAACATTAAATCCAACTGCTTTATCCATAATTTGAGCTATAGCTTCTCTTGTGGCTCCTGTAAGAGCTCCTTCATATATATGTGATTCTGATATTATTCCATTTCTTTTAGATGCCACTAAAGCTCTTTCTAAGATTTTAGAAATAGAATCAACCACATTTCCCCCTATATCTACAGCAGCTGTTTTTATTCCTGAATTAAGATATCTTACTTTAAGTTCTGCCTCTTCATCTCTTGAACTCATAGCCATTATTACTGAAGCTTTTGCTATATCTTTACTTTTATACTGCATTTTACACCTCACAATTTCATATATACAAATATAGCATACCATAAAAAAAGAAGGAAGTACAAAAGAATTTGTACTTCCTTTCAATATTTTACCATTCCCCTTTAAAACTGTCTACATTTTCTTTATTTACCTCTACTTGGATCATAGGTGTTACTGGTTCAAGTTTTTCTCCTCTCAATAATTTTCCAGCTGCTTCTATAGTTTTTGCTCCTTCTTCTACAGCTGACATATATGTAGTTCCATCAATAAGACCATCTTTTATAGCTGCAAGTCCTTCTTTGCTTCCTCCAAGTCCTATTACATATATTTTATCTTTTAATCCTGCTTCTTGTAATGCCATTCCAGCTCCCATAGCTGAGTTGTCATCTTGAGTTATTATTATATCCATTTTTTGATTTTTCTGAATAAGATCTTCAACTATTTTCATAGCTCTTTCTTTTTCCCATCTGCTTGTTTGATTATATACTATTTCCATTTTTGTTCCTGCTATTTCTTCAGTAAGACCTTTTTTTCTGTTTCTTTGAGGAGGTGTTCCTGGAACTCCTTCTATAAGAACTATTTTTGCATCATCTTTTTTTAATAAATTCTTTGCTATTTTCCCTGTTAATGCTCCTGTTTTCACTTCATTTTGTCCAACATAAGTAACTACACCATCATATTTACCATCTTCATCGCTTCCTATTGCATTTGTAAATGCTATAACTGGTATTTTTGCTTCATTAGCTATTGCAATTGCTCCTTTAATAGCTTCTGAATCTGCTGCTGCTACTGCTATTACATCTACTTTTTTTGCTACAAGATCTTCTATTTGAGATAATTGCTTGATAGGGTCCCAGTTAGCATCTGTATATTCTAATTTTACCCCTTCTTTTTTAGCCTGTGTGTCCATTCCGTCTCTTACAGCTATAAAATATCCCACTGGTCCAGGCAAAGATACTCCAATAACTTTTTCTGCTGCAAAAGCAGTTGCTCCAAGTATTAAACATAATGCTCCTAATAATAATTTTTTCATCTTGCTCCTCCTTATTCTTATGTTGAAATTTATTTTTTCTTAAAACTTCCAAACCCTACTGCTGCTAGTATTATTATTCCTTTAAAAACATATTGAAAATATATACTCACACCTATAAGATTGAAACTATTACTTATAACACTCATGAGAAGAACCCCTATTATTGTTCTCATAACATTTCCTTCTCCACCATTTACACTTGTTCCCCCAATTACAACTGAAGCTATAGCATCCATATCATATCCTTCTCCTGCTGTAGGAGTTGCTGTGCTCAATCTTGAAACCAAGATAAGCCCTCCTATTATTGAGGCCATACCATTTATCATGAATACCATTATTTTATACTTTATAGTATCTATACCTGACAGTCTGCTGGAATCTTCATTCCCTCCTACTGCATATATTCTTCTTCCCATTACTGTCTTTCTTAAAACTATATTAGCCAGTATCACCCCAAGGAAGAAAATTATTACAGGCACAGGTATTCCTAAGATATAGCCTCTTCCAATAAGAGAAAGGACTGGATTTGTTCCAGATATTGGATATCCCCCTGTATATATAAAAATGAGCCCCTGTAAAATTACGACCATTCCCATAGTTGCTATAAGAGATGGTATTTTAATGACTGCAACTGCAAATCCGTTAATTAATCCAATAACTGCTCCTGCTAAAAGTGCTGTTAAAAATGCTATAATAAAGCTATGACCATTTGAAATCATACTCATTATTATAGTTCCACCTAGGGCAGCTATTTTTCCTACTGATATATCAAAATTTCCAGAAATTATTACAAATGTCATTCCAGTTGCTATAACTCCTATTATTGATGATTGCCTCAATAGGTTAAGTATGTTGTTTCTTGTAAGAAAATTAGGTGTTGCAAAACTTATTATTGTACATAAAACTAAAAAGCCTATTATTATTCCATAATTTTTCAGTAGATTTTCCCTTCTGAAAGAATTCTTTAACTGTACTAACATAGATCCTCCATCCTAACCATTTAATGCCAAATAGTTTATTTTTTCTATATTTATATCATTTCCTCTAAGTTCATTGATAAAATTTCCTCTCTTTAATACAAGAACTCTATCTGCTATTCTTTCTACTTCTCCAAGATCAGAAGATATAAAAATTATTCCTACTCCTTTAGCTGCATAATTTTCAATTACCTTAAAGATATCTTCCTTGGCATTTACATCTATTCCTTTTGTTGGTTCATCAAATATCAAAATTTTTAAATCCATATCTTTCCATTTTGAGATAACTACTTTTTGTTGATTTCCTCCACTAAGACTTGATACTTTCAAATCATAATCTGAAACTTTTATTGAAAGATCTTTTATTGATTCCTCAATATGTTTATTTTCTTTTTTACTGTTTAAAAGAATGCCAGATAGCATATTTTTTATTTGTATTAGTGTAGAATTATCTTTTATTGTATGTTTCAATATAAGTCCAAAATTCTTTCGATCTTCTGGTATTAATCCTATTCCATTTCTTATAGCATCTTTAGGATGAGAGAATTTTTTCTTTTTTCCATCAAGATAAATTTCTCCTTTATCTATCTCTCTTGCTCCAAATATACATTCTGCTAATTCACTTCTTCCAGAACCAACTAATCCTGCTATTCCCAAAATCTCTCCTTTTTTTACCTGAAAAGACACATCTTCTAATATATTTTTATACTTCAGTTCTTTTACTTCAAGAATTACTTCATTTCTATTATCTTTTTTTTCTCTTGTATTTCCTTTTTTAACTGCTTTTCCTGTCATTAATTCTACTACTTTATCTTTTGTAAGATCTGAAACTTTTTTAGTAGCTATAAATTTTCCATCTCTCAAGACACTTATTCTATCACAGACTGAAAATACCTCCTCAAGCATATGAGAAATATATATAACTGTCTTCCCTGCTTCTTTTAATCTTCTTATAACATCAAACAAAGATTTTTTCTCTTTTTCTGATAATGAAGTAGTTGGTTCATCCATTATTATAATATCTGAATCATTTGCTACAACTTTAAGTATTTCTATCATCTGTTGTTTAGATATACTCATATTTCTAGTTATTTCCATAGGATCAATATCAAAATTTAATTTTTTACATAACTCTTTAAATTTTTTAATCATGGCACTATCATCAGTAAATACACCATATTTTTTTATCTCATTTCCTACAAAAAGATTTTCATAGTTTTTAAGTGTTGATACAAGACTTAATTCTTGATATATTATACTTATTCCTTTTTTTTGTGCTTCTAAAGGTGTTTTAAATTTTTCTACATTTCCTTTATATATAAGTTCTCCGCCATTAGCTTCATGTACCCCACATATTATCTTCATCAAAGTAGACTTTCCAGCACCATTTGCGCCTATTATTGCATGAACTTCACCTTTTTTTATTTCAATATTTATATTTTTTAAAACTTCTACTTTGGAAAAAGATTTGCTTATATTTTTACAATTTAGAATTACATCTCCTAATCGCATTTATCCTCCTTTTCCAGAAATATCTTCAAATGTTCTTCTGGTATACTCATTAAATCCCATGAAAGAACTATTCCTTTTGAATCCCCTTCTTCTAAAATATCAAATACCTCTTTTATATATTCTTCATTACTCAATGCAATATTTTCTTTTCTATTGAAATCTATTCCCAGAAATATATTCTCTAAATTTTTAGACAAATATTTTACTTCCTCTGTCATCTGTTTTTTTCCTATATTATCTTTTAAATCTTCTTCTCCTATAATCTTTAAAAGAAACTCCCCAGCTTCTTTATTATACATCTTTTTAAAAGTTTGAATTTCAAAGGGTATTCCTGCTGGTGCATAGGTTCTTCTATAATACATTGGTTTAATAAAATCTGCTTTTTGGTTGAGTCTGATTATATCCTGTCCAAAGAGATAGGAAATGTCAGAAGCATATGTATCTAAACCAACTTCTAATCCTTTAGTTTTGAAGAAATCAATAAGCTCATTTATTTTTTCAACTATTGAATCATTTTTAAATTGAAAATATTGATTCATTTCCTTATTTTTAAATTTATATCTGAAATTTTTATACTTTTCTATCTCAAGAGGGTTACTTTCTAGTTTTTCAAAACTTTGCTCAATATATATTTTTAATTTCTCTACATCTATTCCCTTTTCTCTCATTTTCTCTATACATACAGGGCAAAAACAACTAAATACAGCTTTTCCTCCATTTGAAAATGCTGGATACCTTATTTTATCAAGAAAAACTCCATCTATTTCATAATCTGAAAACTTATCATTAAATATTTCTTTTATATTTTTAATATTTTCAATAGTATTAGGACAATAAAATTCAAAATTTTCCCCTTCTTGAAATGAAAAGTTTTCTATTCCCTCTTCTTTACAGTCTAATACTTTACTGAATTTTTTATAATAAGATAGTTCTGAAAACACTGGAAACCAAAAATATAGTTTTGTTTCATAAGGTCTTAGAAATTCTTTTAATTCTTTGTATAATTCTTTATTTTCATTCCACCCTATAATAATTCCATCTATTTTTTTTATCTTCATTATTTTTAAAAGTTTTTCTTTCAATTTATTTATATCTACTTCCAGATTTGAAAATCCTCCAGAAAATACCTGCAAATATTTTTTCATTTTCACCACCATCTAGATATTTTTATTCAGATAATTAAGTCCTATATTTATTCCACCATCAACAGGTTCATATTTATTAGTAACTAACTTTATCTTCCCTTCTAAATTGTATTGTATTAGTTTTTCTTTTATTTTAGAGGTAACTATTTCATTTACAGCTACTCCTCCGGATAATACAAGAGTATACATATCTTTTTTTATAATCTTAGATATCTGTTTAATCATTTTTGTAAGTTCTTCTGCTGCTTCATCTAATATTTTTTTACATAATAATGTATCTTTTTCTTTTATAACAAACTTTGCTACACTTGCTATTTTTTCTGTTGTATCATATTTTTCAACTATTTTTTCCAGTTGTTTCCTTTTATCATTAGCCAATATTTCTATTTTATCAAAAGAATCATCCTTTTCTTCCATATCTTCTAAATAAAGGATATATTTTTCAAGAAATTTTCTTCCAATCCAATATCCTGATCCAAGATCACTAAGTTCTTTTCCCCAACCTCCAACTCTTACTACTTTTTTTTCATCAAAAGCAAAACCTATAGACCCTGTTCCAGATACAATAACTCCACCATCTTCAAATGGACATATTGCTCTGAAAGCTAATTCTGCATCATTCATTATTACAAAATTCTCTTTTATTCCAATATGTTCAAGCAGTTTTTTAAAAAGATTATAATCTTCAGCAGTGTCACAACTTGAAAGTCCAAAAACAAAATATTTTATGTCTTTAAAACTAATATTTTTTTTACTCATTATTTCATTAATATTTTCTTCAAGATTACTTTTAACAGCATCTATTCCAATATTTTTATAATTGGTGCTGTTTCCTTTAATATATTCCTTACAGTTATTCTCTATTTCATAAAGACAATATAAAGTTTTACTTCCTCCCCCATCTACTGATAATATATATTCCATTTTTTACTCCTATTTTCCTATTATTTTTAAATCCTTATCACTTTCTTGAAGAGCTAATTTTAATGCACCTTTCATTCCATTTTCAATATCATTGCTGTCAAGGATAATTTCTGGCATATTTTTTTCTCCAAGTCTTTCAGATATCTTTTTGATTATATGCCTTAATAAACTTTTCTCTATTTTTAATATATCACTGCTTAGCACTATTATTTCTGGATTCAAAACAGAAATAATTATCATAAGTATAAAAATAATCATTTTTTCAAATTTTTCCATATCTTTTCTTTTTATTATTTCTTTATAATCATCTTCTAAAGTTTTTTCTTCTGATATAGGAAGTTCTCCTATTTCACCAGAAAAATTAGATTTTCCTTTATGAAGTTTCCCATCAATTACAGTTCCTGTTCCTATACCAGTTCCCATATAAATATATACAAGATTTTTAGCATTAAATTCTACTTTGTCTATAAGACCAAAAGTCACCAAATTTGCATCATTTTCTATTATTACTGGTATATTATATCTTTCTTCTAATACTCTTTTTAAGAAAACTCCATTAAATTTTCTCAAAGTATATACATTATTAATACTTCCATTTTCTTCTGTTATTCCTGCAATTCCAATAGAAACAGCTTCTATATTCTCTTTACTCTTAGATTCATTTATTATTTTATCTAAAACTGAAATTAATATTTTCTCATCACTATCTTCTTTCAATTTTTTTACTTTCTCATTCTTTATTTTTCCAATAAGATTATATTCCCTTACTGTAAGAACTGTTCCTTTAAAATATGCAGCTATATATGATACATGATCACTATTTATTTCATAAAACACAGGCTTTTTTCCACTCCCTTTTACCTGTATCTCTCCTTCAAATATCTTCACTATCTCTTTTTCAAGAAGTTCATCTACACATTTATTTACAGTTGGCAAGCTAAGCCCTAATATTTTTGACAGTTCTGGTTTTGTTATAGGTGAATGTCTAATAATATTTTTTCTAACTAAAGCCATATTTATTTCTTTTATTATTTTAGGTTTTCCATTAATAGTCATCATTATTCTCTCCTTTCATTTTTTAATAAAGAAAGTTTATTAATTAATATAAGTATACTCTATGATTTTTTTATTGTCAACTATTTTATGATTTATTTTTAAACAATTTCCCTTATATTAAATCAAAATTTAATATTGCACATCATAAAATGAATTAATTTTTTATTATAAAATATAAAAATCCACAAGTAATTATACTTGTGGATTTTATTATTAATATATTTATTTTTATTCATCCCAGCATTCAGCATTCTTTAATCCCGGAATTGATGAAGTCTTAAATTGAGGGTTTAAACCTTTTTTCTTTTGAGTAATATAATCTTTAAGAGCTGCTATGGCTACTTTATAAAGCAATGCTATTACTACTAGATTCATTATTGCCATAAATCCCATAAATAAGTCTGCCATATCCCATACTATCTGGACTTTAGCAAGGCAACCAAACATTACCATGAATACAACAAAACATCTATAAAGATTCAGCCAAATTTTATTACCATTTAGAAATTCAATATTTGTTTCTCCATAATAATAATTCCCTATAATAGATGAAAATGCAAATAGAAATATGCATACAGCAATAAATATACTTCCCCAAGAGCCTACCTGTGAAACAAGTGCATCCTGTGTCAGCTGTATTCCATTGGACTCTCCTTGTAAATCTACTCCAGACATTAATATTATAAAAGCTGTTGCAGAACAAATTAATATAGTATCTGTAAATACACCTAAAGTTTGAATAAGGCCTTGTTTTACAGGATGTGTAACATTTGCTGTTGCTGCAGCATTGGGAGCACTTCCCATCCCAGCTTCATTGGAAAATAATCCTCTTTTTATCCCCTGCATAATAACAACTCCAAGTCCTCCACCTACTGCTTGTTTAAATCCAAGAGCATTAGAAATAATAGAGTTTACAACTGATGGTATCATTGTAAAGTTTTTTATTAAAACAAATAATGCTACAAATACATATGCAACTGCCATTACAGGAACTATGTATTCCACTGCATGAGCTATTCTTTTTACTCCACCAAATATAATAATAGCAGTAGCAGCAGAAATTGCTATTCCCAAATATAATCTGTTAATATTAAAAGCTTTTTCAAATGCAAATGATACAGTATTAGCTTGTACTGAATTGAATATAAGACCAAAAGTTATAGATATTAATACAGAAAAAACAATTCCCATCCATCTCTTCCCTAGAGCTTTTTCCATATAATAGGCAGGACCACCTCTAAAATGATCTCCTTCCTTTACTTTATATACCTGTGCTAATGTACTTTCTATAAAACTTGAGCTAGAACCGATAAGGGCCATAACCCACATCCAAAAAATAGCTCCTGGTCCACCTATAACAATAGCTATAGCCACTCCTGCCATATTTCCAGTTCCTACTCTTGAAGCTGTTGAAATACAAAATGCCTGAAATGATGATATTCCACTTGAACCATGTTTTTCATTAGAACTTTCATTCTTCATAGCTCCTTCTCCAAGCAGTCTAAACATTTCTCCAATTAGTCTAAATTGAACAAACCCTGTCTTAAATGAAAAATATATTCCCAATCCTACAAGAAGTACTATTAATATATAAGACCAGATAAAGTTGTTCAGCCAGTTAAAAGCATCATACAAAAAAATCATTCTTTCCTCCCATACTAATATTTGTTTATTTAAATATCTTTTATTTTATCATCTTTTATTCTCTTAAACAAAATTTTTCATAATTAAAATATTGTAAGATTCAATTCATTGGAAAGATCTCCTAATAAAAGTACTCCAGCTATTGAGTTTCCTTTTTTATCAAGAGAAGGTCCATATACTCCAATTCCCATTTTTCCTGGTACTACAGAAAGTATTCCTCCCCCTACTCCACTTTTTGATGGTATACCTGCTCTCACAGCAAACTCCCCTGAACTGTCATACATTCCACAAGTTACCATAAGAGTTTTTACAATAGTGGCTATTCTGGGAGTAATCACTGTTTCCCCTGTACTTAATTTACCATTATTTGCTAAAAACAGTGCTGTCCTTGCCAGAGTTTTAGCAGTTACTTCTATTGAACATTGTTTAAAATATATGTCTAATGCATCTTCTACATTTCCTTCTATTATCCCTTCACCCTTTAAAAAATATCCCATTGCTCTATTTCTATTTCCAGTTTCAGATTCTCCACAGTATATTTTATAATTTACATCTAAAGTTTCATCTTCTGATATTTTTCTAAAAAATTCTAAAAGTCTTTGAAATCTATCCCTTACATCTCTTCCTTTTATCATTGAAGCTATCACTATAGCTCCTGCATTTATAAGAGGATTATAAGGCTTTCTTCTGCTCGAAGTTTCTAGTTTTTTAATGGAATTGAATGGATCTCCAGTAGGTTCCATTCCAACTTTAGAGAATACATATTCTTCTCCATTATCTAATATAGCCAGCATCAATGTCACTATTTTAGAGATACTCTGTATTGTAAATTTTGTATCCCAGTCTCCTGAACAATATTCATTTCCTTCTACATCTATAATATATAATCCTAGTGCATCTTTTTTAGCTTTATCCAATTCTGGAATATAACTTGCAACTGTTCCTAACTTTGTTTCAGCCATATTTTTTCTGACTAGCTTATCTAATAAATCTTTCATGAATTCCTCCTAATATTATAAAGTTTTTTATAATTTTCTAAAAAATAAAAAACACTCTTTTATAATATAAACTTAGTGTAATATTTTGTCAATAATTTTTCACTATTAATACAATTTATAGAATATAAATATTATATCTAAATAAATTTATATTTTATATTCTCTTTTTATTTTTTTATAATATTTTTTCTTTGTTCCATGTATATTTTAAATATATTTTATCAATTTATTCCATGAATATTGTTTCAAAACAAATTTTTTCTTAAGCAAATGAAAAATTAGATTTATTTAATCAATTTAATATTTATATAAAATAAATATTCTTTTTATTTCAATATATCTATAATTTTTTTATAAATTTCCTAATATTCCTTCTCAAATTTGCAAGTAGTCAAAAAGTTCCTTTGGAACTTCATTTTTTAATTTCAATTCATATTCTACATGAGGTATTCCTTTTTCAGTAAAACACTCTTTTGCTTTTAAAACTTTTTCAATTTGCCCCAAATAATAAAAGCTTTCTCCTGAACTCTTTTTTGTAAATATTTCTAAAACATAATTATTTTCTGCTATTTTTCCTTCAGCTGTCAGTTTATTACCTCTGCTCAGACATCTGTTATTTTTAGAAAACCATGGAAATCTCTGTTGGTCTAAAAATTTATTATCAAAAATACTGGAATCTTCCATTGTCACAAACATTACAACTTTTTTTTCTTTTTCAAAAACAGTATACCCACTTACCTGATATCCATTATTAAAATCCAGATTCAGCTGCCAAAATCCCTCTTGTTTTGTATACTGCTTGTATTTTTGAATTGACTCTTTTCCAGATTGTTTATAATTTTTTTCAACATATCCCAAATTATATTTAATCAAATCTTCTATTAATTCTCTGAAATATTTGTTATTCTCATATCCTATTTTAAAGAATTTATTTAAATTATATTCTCCATCAATTTTTTCTAAAATAGGTTCAAATTCCTTCATAGTAGAAAGACTTGTAAAAATTTCTTTAGAAAGATGTTTTATTCCATTTTCTATATTTTCTTTTTGCTGTTTTATTTTATATTTCCTATCTAAAATATTTTCTATTTCTTCTACTGAAATCTTTGTATTTTTAATACTTTCCCGTAATATTATCATTTCATGAATTCTCTTTGCTGGAGTAAAAAAACTTGATAAGAAAGTTAAAAAATTCTTTTCTATTTCTGATAAAATTCCAAATTCTGTACTAGGCCTTAAAGCTTTCAAGACACTGTCATAATCTTTTCTAAATTTTAAAATTACATTTGGTTCTATCATATTTCTTGTAAAGAAATCATTTAACATTGGAATTTTTCCAAGTTGTTTTTCCAAAAGATTAAAATCATGTTCTATATTTTTCTTAGTTGAAAAATTGGTTTTATTTATATTTTCAAATATTCTTTCTTTTACTATTTCTTCAAAAGAAATTGAGCTTTCCCCTGGAATCATATTTGTTCCATTCAAAAGAAATTTCTTCATAAAATCTTTATCAAAACTATTATTTTGAGAAATTGCAGTTGGTATCAAAAAGTTTTTTTCATAATTTCCTATAAAATCTAAGACTACAACAAACTCTTTATTTTCATTTTTTCTTAAACCCCTTCCTAATTGTTGAATATATACAATAGAAGATTCTGTAGGTCTTAAAAGAATAATTTGATTTACACATGGAATATCAATTCCCTCATTAAAAATATCTACAGTTATGATGTATTCTATCTCTCCATTTTCTAATTTTTCAATAGCATTCTCTCTTGAATTATCTCCATGCTCCCCTGTAAGTGCTATACTTTTTATTCCTCTTTCATTAAATTTTTCTGTAAGAATATTTGCTTCTTCCACTCGTGATACAAACATCAATCCATGAAGTTTTTCTCCACTGTATCCATAATATCTACTTTTTTCAATTATATGATCTATTCTTTGTTCTAAAGTAAGGTTTTTTATAGAAGTTTTATTGTCAATACATTCACCATCTATTGTTATATCTGAAACTCCAAAATAATGAAATGGACACAGCAGATTTTCTCTAAGTGCGTCATAAAGTCTTATTTCATATGCTATATTATGGTCAAATAATTTATAAATATCAAAATCATCACTTCTTTCTGGTGTTGCTGTCATTCCTAATAAAAAATCTGGCTTAAAATAACTTATTACACTTTGATACGTTTTAGCTCCACTATGATGAACTTCATCAATTATTATATAGTTAAAATAGTTTTTAGGAAATCTCTCTAAATGTTCCTTTTTATTTAAAGTTTGAACCATAGCAAATATATAATCTGCTTCTGCAATATTTTCCTCTCCATATATAGCCATTTTTTTATTTTTTATAATGCTTTCAAAAGTATATTTAGCTTTTTTTAATATAGTTTTTCTATGAGCTATAAATAACATTTTTTCTGGTTTTACATTTTTTACATCAAAGGCGCTTAAATATGTCTTTCCCGTTCCAGTTGCACTAATCAATAAACCTTTATCTTCATTTTCTCTCAATATCTTTAAATTTTCCAATGCTTCTTTCTGCATAAAATTGGGTTTTATATCTTTTATAAATAGAAAATTTTGATTTTTTTCCTGAATTTTAGAATAATCCTTTGAAAGTTTATATACTTTTTCATAATTTTCTACCATTTCTAAATCCAATTTTGGAAGTTTTTCAAAAATTTCTTCAAAGCTATTTAAAATATCTTTTGTAATCCTCCCATCTTCTAAAGAGTTTATTTTTAAATTCCATTCAAAATTTACTGTTAAAGCTGTCTGAGTCAAATTACTGCTTCCAATTATCAAAGTCCAAAGATTCCCTTTTCTGAAAAAATATCCTTTAGCATGAAACTTTTCTTTAGATAATATTTTCAATTCAACATTTTTATATTTTAAAAGTCTTTTTAATGCTTTTGGTTCAGTAAAATTCAAGTAATCTCCAGTAAGAATCTTTCCTCTCACATTTCTATTTTCAAGTTCTTTCAGCTGTTCTAAAATTAAGGATAAACCTCCCTCTGTTATAAATGCTACTGAAATTATAAATTCATCACAATTTTCTAGTTCCTTCCTCAAATTTATTACTATTTTTTCTTCTTTATTACAAAGCAATTTATGCTGAAAATTTTGACTTGATTCTATATTTAAATTTATTGAACTTGTTTTAAAACTTTCAATTAAACTTTTTTCCACATTTTCCTCCTTGAATATTCCCTATTGCCTAAATAATATTTTATCATTTTATGATTAAATTTAATAGAAGGTTTAATTTTAAAAAAAGTTATAAATTAAAAAATGAGGAAAACTAAATAAGCAGAAACATAGTCTTTAGCTGTCCTCAAAATTTATTAAAATTATTTTATTTTTATAATAACAATTTCTGACTGACTTCCTATACGAATAGGAGGACCCCAAGTTCCATAACCAGAAGAAACTATAATATTTGTGTCTTCAATTTTTTCATGCCCATAGTCTATTTTAAAAATCTTTTTAGTAAAAATTCTTCCTGGAAACATTTGTCCTTTATGAGTATGACCTGATACTTGCAGAAAGACTCCATTTTCTACCGCTTCTTCAATAGTATCTGGAGTATGCTGTATAAGAACTACAGGTTTATCATCCTTTCCATCTAATATTTCCTTAATTGGTTTTTGTGAAAAATTATCTCTCCCAGCTATATAAATCTCATTATTTATCAGAATTTTTTCATCTCTCAATACAATAGTTCCTGCATTATTTCTAAGTATTTCTGTAAGCATGGCAGCTTTACTTCCATATATATCGTGATTTCCAAGAGTAAAATAAGTTCCATAAGTACTTTTTATATTTTTTAATTCATTCAGCATATTTTTTTCTAAAACAGGCTCTAAATACATATCTATTAAATCTCCAGCTATTAGCACTATATCTGGTTCTAAAGAATTTACTTTGTCTATCATCTTTATAAATGAAGCATTTTCATTTATATATCCCAAATGAACATCTGAAACTAAAACTATATTCATGGGAGCTGTAACTTTTCCTTCACTGTCTATTTCATATTCTGTTACCATTGTATTATGTTTATAGAAAGTTCCTATTCCCAATATGATAAAAATTATTATAAATGCTGGTTTATATAAATTAAAATTTAATTTATACTTGAATATCATCTCTATTACTAAAACTAAAAAATATACCATAGCTCCATAGATAATAAAAGCTAAATAATAATAAACTATATATGAAAGGATTTTATTACTTATATATGAAAAATTATTTACAAAATATGAATTAAAAAACTGATATCCATATAAAAGTATAGTCATCATTAAAAATAACACTATTATAAAGATTTTTTTATCAGAAGGAAATACATATTTAACCGTCTTTTGCATAACAAAAAGGCAAAATGCAAAAAGTGTTGCTGATAAACCAAGAAAAAAATAACTCATTCATTCAACTCCTATTCAACTAAACTTTATAAAATAAATATTTTTATTTAATGAAGTGTACCATATGAAGTTAGCTCCATGTCAAGAATATTTTTCATATTTTAAAAACAAACTAATTTTTATTAAATTGAATAGTTTATCAGGTATTTTTCTTTTAAAATGTTTTGTAATTTATTCAAATATTTAATTATATTCTAAACCAAATAATTTAAAAGAAAAAAGATTGTTTCACAATTTTAAATCTAATATAATTTCTTTTTACTTATTGTAACAATTTATTTTCTTTAAATATATTTTTAAAAAAATACTTGCATTTTATTTTTATATGTTGTATTATTAATCAATTAATTTTTTCAAAAATAATTAAAAAGGAGAAAATACAATATGTTTATTTCTAATATGACAAACCTCATACTCAGTTTATTGGTTATAACTCTTATAAGCAATATATTTTTGAGTGTGAAAAATCATATTAGGAACTCCCTCTAATTTTATTATATAAAATTTTAAAGTTTGAAACTTGGAGACAGCCTGATTTGAGGCTGTCTTTTTTATTTATAAAGTTTTTCAGGGGGGGAATTAAAATGAGAGCAACAATAATATTTAAAAAAATTTTTAAAGAAAAAAATATAAATGAAATAATAATAAAATATATAAACTTCAAATCAATTTTACTCTATTTCTAAATATTAACTATAAAGGACATTAATATTTAAAAATATAAAACAAAGGAGAAGAATTATGATAAAAGAAAATAATAACTATACTAAAATCGGATTTGGAGCAATATTTGCAGTAGCTAGTGTCTTATTCAGTTCTCATGCAGGTGGAGGTTTTGCCAGTGGTAATCAGGCTACTCAGTATTTTGTAGGTAATGGTGTCTGGGGAATCATTTCAGCTATAATAGCAATGGCTCTTTTAGCTCTTACTATAAGAGAATGTATCATTATGAAAAACTCAAGAAATTTAAAAAATTATAAAGAACTTTTTGAAACTCTTTATCATCCTTTTGATAAGTTGGAATGGTTATTTGAAATATATTTTAATATTATGGTGATATGTGCAGTTGGAGCAGTTATTGCTGGGGCAGCTTCTTTAATTTCAGCCAATGGAATTATGGGATATAAAATGGCTGTAATGGGAGTTGGAGCTATTCTACTTGTTATGACTATATTTGGCTCTAATTTAGTATCTAAAGTTTCTACAGTGATGTCAATATGTATTTTAATATCTACTTTTATAATATTTTTCATGGGAATAAAAGCTAAAGCACCAGAAATATCTATAATTTTTTCTCAGGGATTTTTTACTGACAATACTATAATAAGAAAATCTATCCTTAATGCTTTTACATATGCTGGTTTTCAATCTGTTGTTATTCCTACAATGATAGCTTGTGGAAAACAGTTAGGAGATAAGGAGAATGTTTCAAAATCTATGATAATAGCTTTTGTGATGAATTCTATTGCTCTGGGAATGTCCGTAGTTATGCTGTTGGGATGGTATGGTGATTTTACTCAGGCTGGAGCTACTACATTGCCTTCTCTATACATATGTCAACAGTTAGATGCTAATATTTTATACTGGTTCTATAATATTGCTTTGTTACTATGTTTCATATCAACTGGAGTAACTACTATATATGGTTTTGTTTCAAGATTCTCTTCTATAAAAGTTATGGAAAAAATTGAGAAACCTATTATAAGAAGGATCATAACTTCAAGTTTCTGTATGATTATATCTATGAGTGTATCAATGATAGGTCTTAGCAAGATCATAAAATATGGCTATGGTTATTGTGGATATTTAGGTATTGCAATTATTATAATTCCATTTTTAACAGTTGGTGCCTATAAAAACAGAAAATATGCAGCTGAAAATAATATTGTAATATCTGTAAAAAGAAAACAGGCTTTTGCTGAATAGTAAACACATATAAATTTGAAAAAAAGGAGAATTATAAATGAATACAAGAAATATATTTTTACCAAATTACAGTATTGGAGAAAATCCCTATAATGAAGTTCCTTCTATTTGTGAAGCATATGGAAAAAAAGTAGTTTTTATAGGTGGAAAAACAGCTTTAGCTAAAGCTAGTGATATAGTTAAAGAGGCAGTAAAAAACAGTAAGTTAGAAGTTATTGATACTCTCTGGTTTGGGGGAGAAGCATGTTATGAAAATGTTGAAAAATTAAAGCAAGAAAAATCAGTTATAGAAGCTGATATGGTATTTGTTTTTGGTGGAGGTAAAGCAATAGATACTTGTAAGTGTCTTACTGGAGAGCTAAAAAAACCTCTCTTCACTTTTCCAACTATATCTTCAACTTGTGCATCTGTTACTTCTGTTTGTGCTATGTACAATGAAAATGGTTCTTTCAAAAATCTTTACTGGAGATTTGCTCCAGCAGAGCATACTTTTATAAGTACAAAAATAATTGCAGAAGCACCAGAAAAGTATCTATGGGCAGGAATCGGAGATACTATGGCAAAGGGATATGAGCCAGAGTTTTCTTCAAGAGGCAAATCTTTAAATCACTCAAATGCTCTTGGAGTTACTCTATCAAAATTATGTCAGGAACCTCTTGTTAAGTATGGAAAAAAAGCTCTTGATGACTGTAAAGCAGATAGAGTATCCACTGAACTAGAAGAAACAGTTCTTGCTATAATCGTCACAACTGGAATTGTTTCAAACTATGTAATAAATGACTATAATAGTTCTCTGGCTCATGCATTATGTTATGGATTCTCTACTATTCATCATGTTGAAGTCAGTCATTTACATGGAGAAATTGTTTCTTATGGAGTTCTTGTATTGCTTATAGTAGATGGAAGAACTGATGAAATCAATAGAATAATACCATTTTATAAGAGCATTGGACTTCCTGTATCATATAAAAATCTTGGTACAGATGAAAAAGAAATGGAAATTGTTATTCAAAAAGCTGTAGATGTTCCTGACTTAAATGTCTCTGCTTTCCCTGTTACAAAAGAAATGATTTGGGAAGCTGTCAGAGAACTGGAAAATTTTAAATAATAATAGAAATAACTGCCATTCCTTCAGTATTTCTGATATAATAAATAATATAGAAAGCTTGATAATATTCTGATTTACAAGGGGGAAAAATGAAAGATTTAAATAGCAAATGTAAAGTTGCTGTAGTACAAGCTGCTCCAGTGATGTTTGATAAAGACCTCTGTACTAAAAAAGCTGTTAGTTTAATTCAAGAAGCTTCAAAAAAGAATAGTGAATTAATTGTGTTTCCCGAACTGTTCATTCCTGGATATCCTTATGGTATGACATTTGGTTTTACCGTAGGAAGCCGTAATGCTGATGGACGTAAGGACTGGAAGATGTATTATGATAATTCTATTCTGGTTCCTGGTATAGAAACAGAATGTATTGGTAAGGCAGCTAAAGAAGCTAAAGCCTATGTGAGTATTGGAGTTTCTGAACGTGATCCTGTTACAGCTACTCTTTACAATACAAATCTCTTTTTCTCTCCTGATGGAGAATTAATTACTGTTCATAGAAAATTAAAACCTACTGGTGCAGAGCGTGTTGTATGGGGAGATGCAGATAAAGATTATTTTCCAGTAGCTGATACTCCTTGGGGAGTAATGGGAAGTTTAATTTGCTGGGAAAGTTATATGCCTTTAGCTAGAGTTGCTCTATATCAAAAAGGAATTACTCTATATATTTCACCAAATACCAATGATAATGAAGAGTGGCAGGCAACTATCCGTCATATAGCGATTGAAGGTCACTGCTATTTCATTAACTGTGATATGTATTTTACAAAAGATATGTATCCTGATAATTTACATTGTCCAGAAGAAATTGCAAAACTTCCTGATATTGTATGCCGTGGCGGAAGTTGCATTGTTGATCCCTATGGACATTATGAAACAGAACCTGTATGGGATAAAGAAGCTATTATCTATGCTGAACTGGATATGGAAAAAATCCCTATGAGTCGTATGGAATTTGATGTTTGTGGGCATTATTCAAGACCTGATGTTCTTGAATTAAAAGTTAAAGAATAATTTTATAATTATAAAAAGGGGCTGCAAAAGTTTTGCAACAGCCCCTTTATTTATAGATATATTTTCAACTATTTATGTTTCTTATTTTTCAAGATTTAAAAACATATTATTCCACTTTGCTCCTCCATGAGAAGAAGCAGATACTCCTTGATTTTCAAAACCAAATTTTTCATAATATCCAATCAAATAATCCTTACATGTCAATATAATACCCTTTTTATTTCTTTTTCTACTTAAGGATATCATATATTTCAGCAATTCTCCAGCTACTCCTTTTTTTCTATACTCTGGCAGTACATCTAATCCAAATACTGTCTGATAACCTCCTGCTGCTTTATGCAATAAGGTATTGTGATACAATTCATCTGGAAGCTCTGGTTTATCTGTTGTACACCCATTTACAAAACCAATAACTTTTCCATTTTCAACTGCCACTATAAAATTCTCTCCAAAAGCTTCAAATCTCTTATAAATATCTTCTTCTTTTGCTGCTTCAGCAGCTGGGAAACACTCCTGTTCTATTTTTACTATTTTTTCTACATCATTTTTTTCAGCCATTCTTATCTCTAACATTTTCATTATGTATGACGGACAATAGATTATTCATCATACTCCCTCCTTTTTCATAAATTTTATTATATATTTTTATCTTCTCTTAAATTTCTTTTTCTTTTAAAATAAATCTATAATATATATATGTACAAATTGGGATCAGATATATATAAGCTGCAAAAGGTATGAATTTAATACTTCCTATTCCCAGCATTGTACATGGAAGATAACATGCTATATTCCAAGGAATGATTGCAGGGAGAACTATTGCTGAATTTTCTATATCTTTTGCCAGATGTATTCTTTCTATTTTCTTTTCATCATAAACTTTTTCTACAATGTTTTCAGTCATTATAACTGCAATAGTCTGATTTGCTCCTACCATTCCAGTGATAAAGCTTACAATTACAGTATTTCTGAATAAATCTGCTCTTGTTTTTACATTTGTTATCTTATTTTTTATATAATGAAGTATATTTAACTGTTCAAAAATTCCAACAAGAGAACAGGAAATAACTATAAGAATGGAGGCATTGAGCATTGATAGAACTCCTCCACCTTTTATAATCTTCTCTAGAGAAGTTCCATTAAATTTATAAAATCCTAAAGTTAAATATTTTATTACATCTATAAGCTCTTCTTTTTGAATTATTACAGCTATAACTGAAGCTAAAATTATACTTATTCCCATAGAAATTCTTACATTTATTCTTAAAAGAGAGAAAATTACAATTGATGCTACTGGTATGAAGATAAACCTTATATCTAAATTATATGTATTTAAAATAAGTCCTGAAATACTATTTTCATTTGTACTTAGTACATAATTTCTAGACAGAAATATATAAAACAAACTTGTCAGAAGATATGGTATCATCATCGATTTTACCATATTTTTTAAGTTTGAATATATATCTATTCCTGCAAGACTGGCAACTAAATTAGCACTAGATGAGAGAGGTGACCATCTGTCTCCGAAATAAATTCCAGAAATTATTGCAGCTCCTACAATATTAACATTTATATTTCCACTTCGAGCTATTGCCATAAGAGCTATTCCTATTGTGCTTGCTGTTCCAAATGAACTCCCCAGGAAAAAAGCTATTATGCTTGTTATGAGAAAAGAAAAGAATATAAAAAGACCTGGATTTATAAATTTTATTCCAAAATATACAATACCAGGAATTGTTCCAGAAGAGAGCCAACTAGCTGTTAAAGCTCCCACAAATATAAATATCATTAAAACCACTTTAGATTTTTTACTATACTCAAAAGAGATGTCAATAACAGAATTCAGTGTATTACCTTTTTTTAGTGCCAGTAAGGCAAATCCCATATACACTATAAAAACTATTATTCCAAGAGTAAATTTATTTACTGCAACATATGAGAATAAAAAAAAGAACATAAATAAAAATAGAATTTTTTTCATACTTCTTTCCCCCCTTGAGTAAAAGCACATATATTTATGAAATAATTATAATTCATTCTATCACTAAATTCAATTATATTTTAGTCATAAAAAAAATAAATTTCTGCCATTGTTGCAATAATCATGAGTAATAAAGCAATAATAGAAAAGAATATAAAAAAAGAGGGTATGAATAACCAAAAATTTAATTAAATTTCCAATAATTAAGCAATTGATAATTTTAACTGCTGTAATTACTTAAATACAACAGTAAAACTGTTGTATTACTCTTCTACTAGAAAAGTTCTGAAATTATATTTCTGTTTATATATTTTCCATATCCTCTATATTTTATTAAAGTTTATATTTTTTATTTACTTAATCCTAATCTTTCCCATTGCTCTTCAGGAGCATCGTTTTCTTTCAATGCTTTTGAAAGTTTTCTTTCCATGAGTTTGATAATTTCTGAATCCTTTATATCATTTTTTTGTTTATAATCTTTTTTTATATCAAAGAGATGATCTTCCATAATATAAGAAAAATCACTTACAAGAGCATTCTTCTCAGCTGGTACTTTATAAACTGGAAAATCTACATTCTTCAAAAAATGTCCGCATTCTATTTTTTCTGGAATATCTTTTCCCAGCCAGTTTCTTATTGTTGTAAGGGAAGTGGTATATTCATAACATTTTGAATTATCCCTTGCTCCTCTCATATAAGTATACTGCCCATCATAAATATTTACAGCTAATCCAAAACTTCCATATAATAAAAATTCTTTATTCTGCTCATTTTTTTCTACAATGTTTCTAAGAGAACCTCCAGTTACACTATTTGGAATTTCCAGTGACTGATAATCTAAAACAGTAGGCATTATATCTATGTTTTGTGTCAATTCTGATTTTCTTTTTCCAGAATGATTATTATTAGGAAAATGAACTATTAGAGGAATATTAGCAAGTTCATTGTATGCTGGCATATAACTTTTTCCAAGATATTCTCTTTCTCCTAAACAGTATCCATGATCTGTAGTAAATATAATCAGAGTATCTTCATACATATTATTTTCTTTCAATTTATTAATAAATTTTCCAAAGTGAACATCTGACATTGTAACTAATGCTTTATACCTTTTCTTTAAATGTTCCATAGCCTCTTTTGTTTCCACATCTATTTTTTTATATTTTGGTAAATCAAAGTGTGGTCCTTTATAATCATCTTTATATAATTCTAAATATTTTTCTGGTATATCAAAGGGCTCATGAGGGTCAAAAGTTTCTACCATAAGAAAGAAATCTTTGGCATTTTTATTTTCCTCTACCCAATTCATAGCTGCATCAAAACATTTAACACTTGGAAAATCTTTTTCCTCTTTAAATCTTGTTCTATTACACTGGTACTGCCTCTTTACATCTCCAAAATATTTTTCCGGCATATAAGGATCATCTATCAATGATATCCATGGGTCACTTTCCTGACCTCTAAAAAATTCATATGTTGAAAACTGTTGGCAGTAATTTTCTCCACCTATTCTAAAATAATGAGCATGGTCTGTTATTATATGTGATTTTATTTTTTTATTTTCTAAAACTTTTGGAAGAGTTTTATCAAATATTTCTATTGGCCCCCATGATCTCTCTAAAAAATTTAGTCTTCCAGTAAAGATATCTCTTCTTGCTGGCATACAAGGCATACTTCCTGTAAAATGATTTTCAAATACACAACTTTCCTCACTGAATTTCTTTATATTTTCTGTAATACAGTCTGTATTTTCATTATAGCAAGAAAGATAATCTCTTCTTAAAGTATCCATTAATACTACAATTGTTCTCATAATTCCTCCAGCAAAATTTTATCATTATTCATCATTACTATCTTCTGCAGCCATACATTCATTTACATATACAATAGATTCTCTAGATTCTTCAATCATTCTATAAATATCCTCTTTTTTTATATCTTCATCTATTTCTGTTATTACAGAAAGTATTACTGGAAGATTCATTCCACATATTACATGTACTTTATCACTGCAATATGGGAAAAAATTTTGAGTAACACTCCCCCCTAGTATATCTGTAAAAACAAAAACTTCATCATCTTCTTTAATATTATCCATTATTTCTTTTATCTGTTCCCGAATATCCCCATTATCCAGGTAGGCACTTAATTCATAAATACCAGTAAACCCTGTAAGAAATTCAACCGTTTTTTTCATACCAAATGCTAATTTATGATGTGAAGCAATAACAATTTTTTTCAATTTTTTCCTCCTAGCCTAATATTTTAAAATAAGCTGCGAACATACTAAAAATAATGACCATTAAGATTATTCCTGTTATTCCTATTTTTTTCATTCTTAATACTCTATAAATTCCAAAAGTTATAAGTACTGGAACCAAAGCTGGTAAAATTTTATCCAGCATAGGCTGAATTGCCATTGAAACTTCACCATATTTTATTACCATAGGTATTTTTATATTTACAACAGAAGAAACTAATGATCCAACAACAACCAATCCCAAAATAGAGGCACATTCTGTCAATAGAGCAACTTTATTTCCAAAAGTTGTCACTAATTTAATTCCCTGATTATATCCTAAATGTATAAATCTGAATCTCATAAACATAAATGCTATATTTATAATAATCCATGCAATTACACCAGTGGGATTATTTTCTAAAGCCATATATCCTGCAATAGATCCAATAATTGTAGGAATAAGTACCCAGAATATTGTATCTCCCACTCCAGAAAGAGGTCCCATCAGACTTGTTTTTATATTCTGAACTATCTCTTTATCTTTTATCCCTCCATTGTCTTCAATGGCTAAGGTCGCTCCTAGCACTAGAGGTGCAAGCCATGGCATGCAGTTAAAGTAATTAAAATGATTCTGTATTGATGCCTGAAGTTCATCATCATTTTTATAGATTTTTCTCAATGCAGGATATAGCGAATAAACCACAGTTCCTGCCTGCTGATATTGATAGTTATATGTATTTACAGCCATAGGCATCCATCTCATTATAACCTTATTTAAATCTTTTTTATCTAAAATTGCTCTAGTTTCATTATTCATCTTCCAATCCTCCTACATTAGCAACATTATCAGACGATGTCCCATTTACTCCCATTTTACTTTGATTTTCACTATAATATTTCATTGATGCTATCAGTCCTATTATAGTCACCCCTAAGATTGGAACTCCTAAATATGCGGCAAAAAAGAACCCCAAAAATAAATAATAAACATATTTTCTTACAGGCATATAATTTAACAGCATTGCTATTCCCACAGCTGGTAAAACTCTTCCAGCTATAGTCAAACCTGAAATAAACCATGATGGAGTTATTGCCAATATTTTATTTACTATTTCTGGCCCCATACTGATAGCTAAAAATACTGGAATCGCTGCTGTTAGTCCTGTAATTAGTGGACCTACCATTAATATTTTTATCATTTTTCCAAAATCTTTTTTATTTGCATAATTTTGCGATGTACGCACTACAAAACCATTTAAAATTTTAGCAAAAACATCTAATTGAACTCCCAGCATGGCTACTGGCAATCCTATTGCAAGTCCTGCTTCCATTCCTTTTCCTGTTACAACTGCTATTGTAGTGGCTATAATTGCAGCTGTTGAATATTCAGGAACACTGCTTCCACCTATGCTTGCTACTCCCAATGACATTAACTGTAAAGTTCCTCCAATGTAAAGAGCAGTCTGCATATCTCCCAATATAAATCCCATTAAAAAGGCTGGTATAATTGGCCATCTCAATCCAAAAGTCATACCATACTTATCTACAGGAACCAAAAATGCCAATATAGTTATAATGATAACCTGCCATGCTGATAACATTTTTTTGACCTCCCTTTGATTTTTATTTTTCTAAAAAGTTTTTAAATTGTATTATTGTGTCTGCTGGTATATATTGGATTTCTATAGCAGTTCCTCTGTCATAGATTTCTCTGTATAGTTTCATTTCTTCTTTTGTTATAGTTGCCTGTCCTGACAATTTTATTTCATTATTTTTTTCTGCTGTTGCTCCTATATTTAATTTAGATATCTTAATTCCTGCATCCAGTAATTCAAGTATAGTTTGAGGATTTTTCACTATTAGAAATACTGTTTGTCCTGTATATTTTCCATTTTTATAATTAGTAAGGGCTGTTTCCAGACTTATTATAGATAGAGCACAACCAGCTGGCTTTGCCAGTTTCATTCCATTTTTTTTAAGTTCATCTCCAGCAACTTCATCATCTATTATCATGACTCTCATTGCTCCTACACTTGGTGACCATTGTGATGCTACAATTCCATGAAGTAATCTGTTATCAATACGAGCTAATTTTACTTCCATAAATCTCCCTCCTGAAAATATAAGTTATTTTACTTTTTCTAAGTATTTCCCAATTTTATTTTGGTTATTTTCAACCATTTTTATTATAAAATAATTATATCACAACTTACTTTTTTGTCAATAAAAAACTTCATTTTATCTGATAAAATGTAACTATACTGAACTTAAATATCTATTATTTTTCATTTATAAAAATTAAAAATATTGTAATTCCACTTTCTTATATGGTTATTTTCATTCATATTTTCGATTATTTTATGAATAGATTTATTTATTTATTCATGTTATAATAGTGTATAAATTATGTTAGGAGGGAATCTTAAAAATGAGATTTAACGAAAGAAAAGCCTTAATAATAAATACACTGAAAAAACAGCAGATACTATCTTTTCCTGAATTAGAACTTCTTTTAAGTGTTTCTCCAACTACAATAAGACGTGATCTTACGGCACTAGAAAAAGAAGGTATTCTTTCACGTTTTCATGGTGGAATAAAGAAAAATAATGGAATTATTGAGCAATCAATGAGTAAAAAACAGTCTTTAAATATTGAAGCAAAAAAGAAAATTGGAAAAATAGCAGCTTCTCTAATCCATCCAAATGAACTGATTTTTATAGGTTCTGGTTCTACTACTTATTATATGATTAACTATATAAAAGATACTTCCATTACTGTAATAACAAATGGTATTCCCCATGCAGAAGCCTTAAATGCAAAAAATATTCGTGCTTTTCTGTTGTGTGGTTTTTTAAAGGATAAAACTCGTTCTGTAGTTGGAAAAGAAACTAATAAATTAATTGAATCTTATCATTTTGATCAGGTGTTTTCCAGTGCTAATGGAATGAATGCTGATTTTGATATTCTTTCTACTGACGAATATGAGCATAATATAAAAAAATCTGCTGTCAGCAGAGGTAAAGTTTCATATATTATGATTGACAGTTCTAAATTTAATAAAACTGCCATGTATACTCTTCCAAGAAATAAAGATACTTATATAATTACAGAATCACTTACTGAAGAACTTAAAAAAATTAAAAACGTTATTACTCCTTCAGAAAAAGAAACTAAAAAGAAAGTAAACTAACATAAAAAAGAGGATGTCAGAAGTGCATCCTCTTTTATTCTTATTTAGCTTGTCTTACTACATCTATTACAGTTCCATCTCTATATTCTACAACAGCTACCACTGTTTCAGATAGTGAAGTTTTTTCTGGAACCCCTGTCAGTTTTTCAATTTCTTCTTTTAACTGTTCTATAGTTTTCAACTGAATTCCTGCTTCTGTCAATATCTCTATCAGTTCTCCTCTCTTAGGATTTACACAGATTCCTCTTTCTGTTACTAATATATCAACTGTTTCACCAGGAGTCACTACAGTTGTTACTCTATCTGTAACTATTGGAATTCTTTTTCTCATAGTTGGAGCTACTACTACTGTTAATTTCGCTCCAGCTGCTGTGTCTGGTGCCCCTCCTAATGCTCCCATTATTATTCCTGTTGACCCAGTCAGCGAATTTATATTATAATCTGTATCTATTTCTGTTGCTGACAAAATCATTACATCCAGTTGATGAGCACTGCAGCCCTTATTATGTGGATTGGCATACATAGAAGCTGACATTTCTATATGAGCTGGATTTTTTAGCATTGATTCTGCTGCTGCACTGTCAAAACTCTGAGTATCCAGTAAAACCTCAAAGTATCCCTCTTCTAAGAACTCAACCATAGCAGCTGTTATTCCTCCAGCTGCAAATGATCCCTTTATATTATTTTCATACATATATTCTTTCAAATACTTACATACTGCCAGAGAAGCTCCCCCAGAACCTGCCTGAAATGAAAATCCATTTTTAATATACCCAGTTGCTGTCAATACCTCTGATGCTTTTTCAGCAATTAAAAGTTCCTGTGGATTCTTAGTTATCCTTGTTGCTCCAGTTGCTATCTGTTCTGGATCACCTATCGATTCAATTACTACTATATAATCAATCTGAGTCATAGGAATACTGATTCTCTTTAATGGAAAAGGCATTAAATTATCAGTTATTGCCACTGCTTTTTCTGCATATTGAGCATCTACCATTGGATATCCCATAGCTCCAAATGCTGATTTCCCTTCTGCACCATTCATATTTCCCATTCTATCACAAGCTGGAGCTGCTATAAATGCCACATCTATTTTTAATTCTCCTGCTTCTATAGCTCTTGCTCTTCCTCCATGAGTTCTAAATATCACAGGTCTTCCCAAGATATTATTTTTAGAAATCTCTTTGGCTATCTCTCCCCTCAGTCCTGAAGTATTTATCCCAGTAACCACCCCATTTCTGATGTGTTCAATTAATGGTTCATGTGCTTTTGTCAATGATGAGCAGACTAAATTAAGATTTTTTATTCCCATCTTGGCAATTTCATCCATTACCATATTAAGTACATAATCTCCATTTCTTAAATGATGGTGAAAAGAAATTGTCATTCCATCTTTTATTTCACATTTTTCTATTACTTCTTTTATTGAACTTAATATTTTTGAATCTCCTGGTTTAGAAAAACTTTTTAATGGAGCATATTTTCTTCCTGTTGGTTCTGTAGCAAAAGGTCCAGCATAGGGTTTTACTTCTCCATATCCTTCAATATAATCAGGAATCTCTCTTTTAGCTTTATTCTTTATTTTTTTTATCTCCACTTTCTTTCTTCCTCCTAATTACTTAATCATTCCTGCACTTTTAGCCAGTCTAACTATTTTTTCAGCTTTGGCTATTACTGGAATGTCCACCATTTTTCCATTTACAGTAATTACTCCGCCTTTACTAATATCAGCAGCTTCTGCTGCTCTAACTATTTCCAATGATTTTTCAAGTTCTTCTTTATTTGGTGTAAATATTTTATGAACTATCTTTATCTGTGATGGATGGATACAAGATTTCCCTGCAAATCCTAAATTCATTGACGATTTTACCTCTTCTTTGAATCCTTCCTCATCATCTAAATCAGCCCATACAGTATCTATAGCATCAACACCAGCAATAGCAGCTGCCATAACTACCATAGTTCTTGCTACAAAAAGTTCTTTTCCCTCTTTAGTTCTTGTTGCTCCCATAGTTCTTGTAAAATCCTCAGCTCCAAAAGATATAGATGTCACTCTTGGAGATGCTGTTGCAATACTCACTGCATTCATAACAGCTAGTGGAGTTTCCAAAGAACATTGTATCTTACATACTCCATTTTCAATTCCATATTCTTTTTCAATTTCAGTCAATAACTCGTCTAATTCTTTTACATGTTCAGGCTTTTCACACATAGCAAGTCTCATTTTTCTAAGTCCTGCTGGAACTAATATCCTCACATCATCTCTTCCAAATTCTGTACTTAGAGGATTGATTCTTGCAAATATTTCTGTATCTCCATAATCCACTGTTCTTAAAGCTTCAGCCAGCAAATCTCTGGCAGCATCTTTATCTGCATATTTAATTGCATCTTCTAAGTCAAATAAAACACAGTCTGCTCCATAGAGATGAGCTGTTACCAGCATTTTAGGATTATTTGCTGGGGAAAACAACATAGTTCTTCTTGCTCTTTTTTCCATTATTTTATCCCCCCTGTCATAGCCCTTCTTACAGCAGTTCTTGTTCTTCCCTTAATTACAAAGTCTAATGCTCCAAAGTCCTGAACCAGTACTTTTGCATCTTTTATTTTCATTTCATCTAATATTTCCCTTACAGCTTTTTCCATAAGTTTTCCAAACATATCTTTTACTTTTGACTCTATTACTACTTCAATTCCTTCATTATCTAAATTTACAGTAACTAAAGCATCTGAATCTTTTTCATTACCACAAACTCCTATCATTTTTACTGCCTCCTTTAAATGAAAATTTTATATTTATAAAATATAATAAAGCTAAGATAAATTTTTTAAATTTTGAAATTCCCCTTCTCTTATGAACTAATTTTAGCTGCTCTCTTCATTATATTTATTCAAAATCATATTTTTTAATTCTATTACTGCAAGATTCTGCAAAAAGACTTTGGTACTTATCTTCCCAAAGTCTTTTGTAAGTATCAGTTATTTTTTGCCTTTATTAAATATTCCCTAACTCCCTTTGTCATATATTGAGTTATAGAAGTAAGGATAAACTTAGCTCCCAGCTTGATATATTCTTTGGCTGTTTCATCATCAGTTACAAATATTCCAACAGTTTTTTCTTTAGCTGTAATTTTCTGAATAGTCTCTTTTATGATTTTTGTCATTTCTGGATGTGGATTTGGAAGACCTAAAGATGCAGCCAGATCATTTGGACCTATAAAAAACATATCTATTCCTTCTACCTCTAATATTTCATCATGATTTTCTATAGCAGCTCCTGTTTCCAGCTGAATACTTATAAAAACTTCTTCATTTGCTTTTTTCAAAAATCCAGCCTTGTCATCTATCATTCCATATGATGCAGCTCTTGTAAAATAAGCTATTCCCCTTTCTCCCTCTGGTGGATAAAGTGCTGATTTTATTACCTCTCTGGCATCTTCAGCTGTATTTATAACAGGAACAAGTATTCCCTCTGCTCCCATATCTAATACCTTGTGAATCATGTCTGGTGTACTGTTTGTACATCTTACAATTGCTGGAGTTCTCTGGCATTGAGCTGCTCTTATCATATCAAAAATTGTCTCCTGATTCATAATCCCATGTTCATTATCAATAATAATAAAATCAAATCCAAGTCTTGAAGTATAGTCAGCAACATCTCCCAATGCAAAAGGGACAAATGTTCCAAATAGAGTTTCTTTTTTTAATTTTTTCTTTAAATTTTCCATATTTTTTATATGATAATTATAGAAATTACCATACCCCTCCTCTCATTTTCAACTTTATTTATATATCTTTCTATTAGTTATATACTCTTCTTTTATTTTCTGCAAGATTTTTTTATCACTGATTATGTCATAGGCTGTTCCTGCAATAGCTTTTGCTCCATATATTACGCAATTATGGGCATCTTCAGATTTTCCAGCATTTATATATTCCTGTGAATGTGAAGATGTACCTGTAGGAACAAACTTTACTCTTATACAGCTTCCTGGTATTTCATGCATAACATTCCCAAAATCAGTTGACCCAGTTTTTTCTCTAGGTTTTGTAATTCCTGGAATTCCTATAATCTCAGCATTTTTAATAAAGAGGTCATTTAATGACAGTACAGGTATTTTATTATCAAGAGATTTTCCTTCTGCCAGTTCATATTCTACTCCGCTCATGATAGCTGCTCCTCTGATTACATCTTTGAAACGCTCTACAACACTGTCAAGATATTCTCTTGAAAAAGAACGAAGTGAAAATTTACCTACTGCTTTTACTGGAACTACATTTTCTGGTCCAGGAAGTTCTTTAATGGTATAGTGCATACGTACATCATCTCTTACATGTTCCCTCATAAATTCTATTCCTTGAAAAGAAAGAAGCAGAGCATCAAAAGCACTTCTTCCATTTTCAGGCATCAAAGCAGCATGAGCTCTCTTTCCATGATAAGTTACAATAAAAGATGACAGAGCCAGACATTTTATATCTGTACAAGTATCAGGAGCTCCATGCATCATCAAAGCTACATCTATATCTTGAAAGTATCCTGCTTTCAGCATATTAAGTTTTCCTCCAAAAGTTTCTTCTCCAGGAGTTCCATAAACTATAATTGAAAAATCCTTATCTTTAATGGTATTTTTTAATGCTAATGCTGCTCCTATACAAGACGGCCCCTGCATGTGATGTCCACATCCATGCCCCATCCCCTGCAATGCATCATATTCACAAAGTATTCCTATTCTTGCTCCTTCATTTCCTTTTTTATATACTGCTCTAAATGCTGTAGGGAGATCTGCTATTCCTCTTTCTACCTGAAATCCATTTTTTTCTAAATAATCTGTCAACATTTCTACTGCTTTTATCTCATTTCCATCACACTCTGGATTATCAAAGATAAAATCTGACATTTCTATTAACTTCTTTCTTTCTTTTTCTATTTCTTTAAATAAATTTTCTTTCATTTTTTCTCCTCTTTTTTACATTGGTCCTAATTTTATAATTTGTGCTATGAAAAGTAAAACTGCTCCTACTACTATCCACAGTATAAAACACTTCCACATAAATTTCATCCAACGATCATAAGGAATATTAGCTGCTCCTATTATTCCCATCAATGCAGTTGAAGTTGGAAGAATATAATTACAGAATCCATCTCCAAAATTAAATGCTAAAATTGTTGTTTGTCTTGTCATTCCTATTAAATCAGCTAGTGGAATCATTATTGGCATAACTACTGATGCCTGTCCTGAACCTGAAGTTATAAATACATTGATTATAGTATTAGCAATAAGCATTCCTGTTCCCTGTAGATAGAAAGGAACCAAATTTAATATCTTAGCAAGAAAATGTACAACAGTATCAATAATTTGTCCATCTGCCATTATAGCTCCTATACTTCTTGCAAGTCCAATTATAAATGCTGCTCCAAGCATTATTTTGCATCCATTTAAAAATTCTTTACAAATAGTATTGGCATCAAATCCTGCTATTATTCCTACTGCTATCCCCAAAGTAAGAAAAATACAAGATTGTTCTTTTAATCCCCATTTAAGCATGATACAGCCATAAACTATTGCTCCTAAAGCTACTATCAAGCACAAAATTATAGCCCATTTTTGTCCATTCATTTCTCCAAATTCTTCTAAATTAGTAGTTTCTTTAAGTTCATTTTTTGAATCCATATCATACATAGGTGAAAGCTCTGGATTCTTTCTTATCTTCTTTGCATATCTTACTAAATATATATTTGTCACTATAAAATATACTACAAAACATATAGAACGATATCCTATCCCTGAATATAAAGGTAAATCTGCTATTTTCTGGCTGACTATTGTTGTATTGACATTGAGAGTTCCTGTAGAAAAGCCAATAGCTCCTCCCAGCAAAATTATAGCTACTCCACAAATAGAATCTAATCCCAAGGCCAATGACATCATTACCATTACAGGAGCAAAAGCAATAAACATATTTACTCCTTGAGTTGTACATATCAATCCAAATACTAAAGTCAAAATAGGTATAAATATCCCTATATGACTGGAAAATCTTTTTGCTAGTTTTGCTATTACAGTTTGAAGAGCTTCACTTTTAGTCAGCATATGAAATGCTCCTCCTGAAAATAAAATTACTAATAAAAGATCAATATTCTTAATAAAAGCTTCTACTATATACATAGGAATTTTTATGGGATTTACAGGTGTATTTTTAATATAATTAAACTTTGATGGATCTATTACTTTTATTCCTTGTTCATTAGCATATCTTGTATATTGTCCCCCTGGAATAATCCAAGTTAAAATTACTGCTGCCACTATAATAACAAAAATAATTACAAAAGTATGGGGCATTTTAAATTGTTTTCTTATTTTTTCTTTTCCTTTTTCCATTTAAACTCTCCTCTTTCCTGTTTTTTTGTCTTAAAACCTTGCATAATTTTACATTGATTTTTAAATTTAAACTTATTATAATACAATTATAATTATTAGTCTAATTTAAAGATGTTTTATTTATTATAGCTTTAAGCTATACTTGATTAGGGGGTAAGAGATTATGGACTTAAGAGAACAAGAATATGTTACAGTTTTAGCTAAGTATGGAAATATTACAAGAGCTGCTGAAGCTTTGTATGTTTCTCAACCTACTCTTAGTATTTTCATAAAACGTTTAGAGGAAAGAATGGGAATAAAATTATTTCAATATGTTGGGAAAAAAATGATTCTCACTCCAGCAGGAGAACTATATGTAAAAAGAGCTAAGGAACTTCTTATAATCCAAAATCAGTTTTTGGGGGAACTTACAGATTTAATTACTGGATATATTGGTAAAATAAGAGTTGGAATACATCTTCGCCGTACTAGATTTTTTATTCCAAAATTACTTGTTGAATTTGAAAAAAAATATCCAAATATAGAAGTAATCTTTATTGAAACTAAAAGTGAAAAAATGGAAGCAATGTTGTTAGATGGAGAGTTAGATATTATTTTTACAAATAAAGTAACAGCAGTTGATAAGGTAAATGTCATTTCTGTCTATAAAGATAAACTGCTTCTTGCTATATCTCCTGATAATCCTGCTTGCCAGTATAGTACTAAAATAAAGGGGCATGAATATCCATGGTTAGATTTAAATCATGTAAAAAATAACAGATTTATATTACAAGCAGCTGAACAAGCTACAAGAGCTTTTACTAATAAAGCTTTATTATTTTCTAGGGTTATTCCTGAAAAAATTTTTATTATTAAAAATATGGAAACTGCATCTCAGCTTGCTGCTGAAAAATATGGTGTTGCCTTTACTATGGCAAGCTATGCAAGATTTTTTTCTTATTCCAAACCCATTAAATTTTTTGAAGTTGGATCTCCTGAATTTTTTGTAGATATTTGCATTGCCTATAGAAAAAATTTCTATTTAACTGCATATGCTAGGGAATTTATTTCACTTATAAAAAAGTTTTTTCTGTAAAATAAAAAAATTTTATATTTATTCAATTATTATATTGAAGAATATTTTTACTATACTTTTATCAAAAAAAATTATAGAATATTCTATAAATGTCTGTTTTTTAAATGAAAAGTATTAGGGGGTAAAATGAATGATAGACAATAATATTCTACTGAAAGAAAGCCTTGAAGCCTTTTCTAACTTTATAGTAGTAAATGCAATTGGAGAAGTAACATATATAAATAGAGTTTATGCCAGACTTTTAGGAATTAATCAAGAAGATGCAATTGGAAAAAGAGTGGACAAAATTATCCCTAACACAAGAATGTTAAATATTTTAAAAACTGGGATTCCTGAGATAGGTTCAGTAATGACTTTTTTTGATCATGAACACAATAAAGAAGTGACATTAGTGTGTAACAGATATCCCATTATATATGAAAAGAAAGTTATTGGAGCTGTTGCTATGACTACTCTAAATAATATATCAGAAGTAAAAGCTTTAGAAAAAGAAATAACAAAAGTTAAAGAAGAAAATAGAAAAATCAAAAAAAAGCTGGAACACTATCAGCAAACCTCAAATCCATTATCAAAAATAATAGGAATATCTCCTGAAATCAAAATATTAAAAAACTCAATAGAAGAGTATGCAAAATCTAATTTCCCTATACTTATAACTGGAGAAACAGGGGTAGGAAAAGAAGTTTTTGCTGATGCTATTCAATATTTAAGTAATAGAAATTTGAATAATTATATAAAAATAAACTGTGCATCTATTCCAAAAGATTTATTAGAAGCTGAACTCTTTGGTTATGAAGAAGGTGCCTTTTCTGGAGCCAGAAAAGGTGGAAAAATAGGTAAATTTGAGTTAGCTAACAATGGAACTATTTTATTAGATGAAATAGGAGAGATGCCTCTTTCTCTTCAGGCTAAACTGCTCCGTGTTTTACAGGAAAAAGAAATAGAAAGAGTTGGAGGATTAGAAACAATAAAATTAAATATAAGAATAATATGTTGCACTAATTGTAATTTAGAAAATATGGTAAAAGAAAAAAAATTCAGAGAAGACCTATATTACAGAATAAATGTAGTTGAGTTAAATATTCCACCTTTAAGATATCATACAAAAGATATTCCCATTTTATGTAAATATTTTATAAATAAATTCAATGAAGAGGAATATTTTGAAATTAAAGAAGTTTCATCTCAGGTATTGGAACTCTTCAAAAACTATAATTGGCCTGGAAATGTAAGAGAATTAAAACATACAATAGAAAGAGCTGCTTTTTTATGCAAAGGAGATAAAATCGAATTGAAAGATTGCCAATTTTTTTTAGATAAAAAAAATAATTTTGAAAATGATAAAAAAAATAATAGTTCACTTAAAAATATTAAAGATGACAGTGAAAAAAATGCAATAATTGCAGCTTTAGAAAAATCAAAAAATAATAAAACAAAAGCAGCTGCAATATTAAATATAAACAGAAGTCTGTTGTATTCAAAACTAAAAAAATTTGATATAGACTATTAACACATGTCAATAATAACAACAAATTGTCCTAGAAATAGGACTTTTTTTATTTATAAAAAATAGTTTCTTATGAAATAAAGGCTTATTTTGATTGGCATAAAAAATGCTTAATAATAAATCAGCCTATATTTATTATCATATACCTAAAATATAAAATACCCTTACTATAAATAAATTATAGTATAATATTGGTAAAAATAAGTGGAGGGATATCATGATTAAAAATATAAGTGTAATTGGCGCTGGAACAATGGGACATGGAATAGCAGGAGCATTTGCTATGTACAATTATAAAGTGAGCATATATGATAGAAATAGAAAAAATCATGAAAATGTGATAGAAGAAATCAAAATTGAATTAGAATTTATGGCAGAAGAAAATTATATTGAAAAAGATAAAATTTATCCAACTCTTTCCAATATAAAAATTTTCTCCAACCTTGAAGAAGCTATAAAAAATGCTGACTATGTTATAGAAGCTATTCCTGAAGTTTTAGAATTAAAACAGGAATTATTTAATAAGTTAGATAAAATTTGTCCTCAACATACAATTATTACTAGTAATACATCAAGTTTATCTCTATCAAAACTCATGGAACATATTTCTGCAGAAAGAAAAAAACGTATAATGATATGTCATTGGTACAATCCAGCTCATCTTATGCCTATAATAGAACTTTCATATTTTGGAAATATGCCAGAAGAAATATTTTCAGATGTTTATAGTCTATATCTCAATATTGAAAAACAGCCAATAACTGTAAAAAAAGATATTTCAGGTATGATAGCCAACAGAATGCTTCATGCTTTGGCAAGAGAAGTATTTTATCTTATTGAAATAGATGCTGTTTCACCAGAAGATATTGAGAAAACTTTAAAATATGGTCCAGGATTTAGAGGTGCAACAACAGGAATTTTAGAATCAGCAGATTTAGGAGGTTTAGATATCTGGTGTACAGTTGAGGATAATCTTTTTAAGGAATTGAATGGCTCTAAAAAAGCTAGTGATTTATTAAAGCAAAAAGTCAACAATGGAAAATTAGGACTAAAAACAGATGAGGGGTTTTTTAAATATCCAAAAGATACAAAAGAAAAAATAAAAAAAGATTTTTTTAGACGATTGATAATTCAGCTTAAAGCAAGTAAGAATTATTAAATTAAAGGGGGAGTGAATATGAATAAAGTAATCATTACAGCAGCAATAACTGGAGCAGTACATATTCCGAGTATGTCTGAATATCTTCCTGTTACACCACAGCAAATAGTGGATGATGCAGTAGCTGCTTATGAGGCTGGTGCAGCAGTAGTACATATCCATGCCAGAAAGAAAGAAAATGGAGAACCTACAGGGGATCCTGAAATAATGAAAAGTATTGTAGATGAAATAAGAAAAAAATGTAATGTTGTAATTGGTATAACTACTGGGGGAGCTATTGGAATGTCTTCTGAAGAGAGATTAGCAGCAGTTCCTTCATGTAAAGCAGAACTTGCTTCATGTAATGCTGGATCTGTAAATTTTTGTTTTTCTCCTATTGCAGATAAAATAAAAGATCCAAAATATGACTGGGAAATTCCTTTTGTTAAAAATACTTATAATCTTCCATTTGTAAATACTTTTCAAGGAATAGAAGACTATATAAAAGTTATGGATGAGAATGGTACAAAACCTGAATTTGAAGTCTATGAAGTAGGAATGATTAATAATATTGCTTATTTTATGAAAAAAGGATTGCTAAAAGGGCCTGTCTATCTTCAATTTGTTTTAGGAATAATGGGAGGACTTCCTGCTACAGTAGATAATCTTTTATTTCTATATAACACAGCCAGAAAGCAACTAGGAGAAGATTTTGTGTGGTCATGTGCAGCAGCTGGTAAAGATCAATTTGATATAGTAACAACAGCTGTCATTCTTGGAGGAAATGCAAGAGTAGGATTAGAAGATAATTTATACATAGAAAAAGGAAAATTAGCAAAATCAAATGCAGAAGGTGTAAAAAAAATAAAAGAGATAATTCAGTTATTAGGAAAAGATATAGCAACACCAGAAGAGGCAAGAGAAATTCTTTTTAAAAAATAAATAAATTATAAATTTAACTAAAACAAAAAATATTTTGGAGGTAAGATATGATTAAAAAATTAACAAATTTCTGTACTGCTATGGTACAGGCATTTTTACCTGATCCTTTTATTTTTGCACTGATACTGTCTGCAATAGTATTTCTATTAGGAGTATTTACAAATGGGGAAACACCTTATCAAATGGTTATGCATTGGGGAAATGGATTTTGGGGGTTTTTAGGTTTCTCTATGCAAATGGTACTTGTAATAATATTTGGAAATTGTTTAGCTACTGCTCCTATATTTCATAAATTAGTAAAAAGATTAGCTTTAATTCCAAAAACTCCAAAACAAGCAGTAGCATTTGTTACTTTTGCAGCAGCAATAGCTACATTGATTCAATGGGGATTTGGATTAGTAATAGGTGCTATCTTAGCTAAAGAAGTAGCAAAAACAGTTAAAAAAGTGGACTATCCTCTTTTGATTGCCTCAGCATATTCTACTTTCATGCTATCTGTTTTAACTAGTTCAATCACATTGAAAGCAGCCAGCAATGTGGATGAACTTGTCAAAATAACTGGAGGAACAGTTAAAAATCTTATCCCATTAGGTGCTACAAGTTATCATATTACTACTTTAATAGCACTTTTAATAATGTTAATAACTCTTCCATTGTTAAATGCAGCTATGCATCCAAATGAAAAAAATACAAAAAGTATTGATGTAAATTTATTAAAAGAAGAAACAATAATTATGGAAAGACCTGAGAAACCTACTGTAGCTCAGCGTCTTGAATATAGTAAAATCATTCCTATATTGATATTTATAGCAGGAATGACTTTTGTAATAAATCATTTCTTTATACTTGGTAAAAGTCTCAATATTGATATAATGAATTTTATTCTTTTAATCTTTGGAATTTTACTTCATAAGACGCCTATTAATTATATTCAGGCTGTTGGAAGTGCTGCAAGAAATTCAGCTGGAATTATATTACAGTTTCCCTTCTATGCTGGAATTATGGGAATGATGACTGGATTAAATCAATCTGGAATTTCAATAGCTGGACTTATTTCAGAAAAAATGGTAGCTTTATCTACTGCTAATACATTTCCAATGTTATCTTTTGGAAGTGCAGCAATAGTTAATATGTTTGTTCCATCAGCAGGAGGACAATGGGCAGTACAGGCTCCAGTATTATTTCCAGCAGGACACGCTTTAGGAGTTAATCCTGCATTGACTACTATGTCATTGTGCTGGGGAGACACATGGACAAATATGATTCAGCCATTCTGGGCTCTTCCTGGTCTAGGTATAGCAAAACTTGGAGTCAGAGACATTATGGGATATTGTGTTATGGTATTCTTATGGACAGGTATCATTATCTTCATGGCTATGCTGGCATGGATATATCTATTTTAAAATCAAAGCAAACACCCTCCATCTATACTCTAAGATAGAGGGTGCTTTAATATATACTTTCCTATTTTTATTCAATGAAAATAATTCTTATGGACAAATTCTTATACAAGTTTCATATTCAATATATTTTTCTGCATCTAATTTAAACTTTATCATATCCTTCATAAAATTTACCTCTTCTACTTATGATATTTTATTAATTTCTTTATAAATTCACTTGCAGGATTTTTTAATATTTTTTCTGGAACATCAAACTGCTCTATGGTTCCCTCATTTAAAATCAATACTTTTGTTCCCAACCTTATAGCTTCCTCCACATCATGTGTCACGAATAATATTGTGATTCCTGTTTCTCTTTGTATTCTGATTATCTCATTCTGTAAATTTTTACGAGTAATTTCATCTACTGCACTGAAAGGTTCGTCCATAAGAAGAATATCTGGTGAAGCTGCTAGAGCTCTTGCAATACCTACTCTCTGCTGCTGTCCTCCTGAAATTTCATCTGGATAATGTTCTAGAAGACTCTTATTCAATCCTACAATTTTCAGCCATTTATAAACTGCCATCTTTGTTCTTTTTTTATCATTTCCATTGAGAAGAGAGGGAACATATGAAATATTCTCTTCTACAGTCATATGAGGAAAAAGGATACTTCCTTGAATAGCATAACCTATATTACGTCGTAAATTAACTGGATTGCTTTTCAAAATATCTTTTCCATCTATCAATATACTCCCTTCATCAAAATTAAGAAGTCTGTTTACGAGTTTTAAGAGAGTAGTTTTTCCACATCCTGAAGGACCTAAAATTGTAATAAATTCTCCCTCTTCTATTTTCAAATTTATATTTTTAAGAATTATCTTATCCCCATAACTTTTAGAAATATTTTTAAATATAATTTTATCCTTCATCTTCTATTCCTCCACATATCCTTTCTCAACTAAAAATTTATGTGCTACATCACTAGGCTCCTGCTTCATACTTTCAACCTGATAATTCATCTCTGCCATATCTTTGTCAGTTATGGTATTTTCAAATTTTAATAAGACATTCCTCAATTCTGGATGTGCTTCCAGCACTTCTATTCTTACAATATTTCCAGCCTTATACGAAGGATAAAAAGAAAGATCATCTTCAAGTACAATAATATCGGCTCCAGCCAACTGTCCATCTGTTGTAAATATATTCATAATATCAATTTTTCCATCTTTCATTGCCTGGTATTTCAACCCAATATCCATATCCATTGTAGAAGAAAATCTCATGTGATAAGCTTTAGACAAAGCATCATATCCATCTTCACGTTCAAAAAAATCATACTCTGCTCCAAAAATTAATTTGTCAGATACTTTTGCTAAATCTGAATAAGTTTTTAAATTATATTTATCTGCTGTTTTTTTATTAACTGCCAGACCATAAGTATTATTAAATCCATACATTCCATGCCAGATCATCTTAAAATCTTCCTTATACTTTCTATTCATCTCTTCAAAAAGTTTTTCTGTATATATTCCTTTTTCCTTCAACACTTGATTCCATCCAGTTCCTGTATATTCTGGATACAAATCAAATTCTCCAGCTTCCATTCCTAGCTGAATGTTAGTAGTACCTCCTCCAACTCCAGATGTAAGTTTTACAGCTAAATCTGTATCATGCTCTATCAATTCTTTAAGCATCTCTCCCAAAATATATTGTTCTGTCATAGGTTTTGTAGCTATGTGAATTATATTGGAAACAGGTGTAAAAAATATAGAAATACTAAGTTTAATCAATACTGTTACACCAATTATACCTATAATAATACTGCGAAGAGATTTCCCTTTATTTCTTTTTAGTAATAATTTTTCCCCAAAATTAAGAATTGTATCAAAGAAAATTGCCAGAAAAGCAATAAGCAGACTTCCTGCCAGAGTCATATTAGGGTTATTTGTTGTAATTCCACGATAAATTGCTACTCCCAGTCCCCCTGCTCCTATAAAAGAAGCTATTCCTGCCAATGCAATTGTCATAGTAACCATACTTCGAAAACCTGAAAAAATAACTGGAAATGCCAAAGGAAACTTTATTCTAAAAAGAGTTTGCCATGTTGTACTTCCCATTCCTTTTGATGCTTCTAATATAGCTGGTGAAACATTTGCCAGACCTATATATGTATTTCGTACCATTGGAAGCATTGCATATATAATAAGAGCTGTAATTGCTGTCTTGTTTCCTATCCCTGAAAAAGGAATAAGAAAACCAAGCAGAGCAATAGATGGAATGGTGTACAGGAAATTTACAACTGATAAAACAATCTTTGAAGTATAGCGAAATCTCTCAATAAAAATACCTATTCCAAGTCCTATTACAGCAGCAGCTATTACTGCTGTAAAGGAAATATAAATATGTTGCCAGAGTAAATCTAAAAAGAAACTTTTTCGTTCTAATAATATTTTAAAAATTTGTATAATCATAAAAACTCCTTAATCTTTTTTTAATTTGATAAAATAACTTCAATACTTAAAGTTATATAAACAGGCTAGTTTTTTATTCTCTCTTTATCTATTGAAAATATATATCCTCCTTTTTAAGCTGTGTTCATACTAATATTGACTCAAAATAATAAGTAAGCATATTTTTATTATATAGTAAGTTTTTTCTCCAATAGCTCTATTACTACTTAAGTATAACATTCAAATTCTGACATCAGTATGTCATAGTTAAAAAAAAAGAGGCTGTATAAATTAGTTCATAAATCACTAATTTATATCAATCTCTTTTTTCATATCAATATTTTTGTTTTCACATCTTTTATTCAGATATTAATTTTATAAATTCATTTGCAGCAGGAGTCAAAAATTTATTTTTTATATGAACATATTGTATCTCTCTTTGAATATTCTCTTCATCAAAATCAAGAGCTCTTACTAATCCACTTTCCAACTCTCTTCTTACAGAATTTACAGAAAGAATTGATATTCCAATATTATTGATCACAGATTCTTTAATAGCCTCCTGATGACTAATAAATAATTTATTATTAAAATTAAAATTATACTTTTTAAATATTTTATCCAAAAATCTAGATTGAGAAGATGTAGGTTCTTTTGTTATATATAAATCATCTGCAATATCAAATAAAGAACAAGATTTCTGCCCAAACAGTCTATGCTTATTCCCAACTATTAATTTTAAATTATCATCAATATATTTATTAATAACATAATAATTATCATCCTCTACAATATAATCTGAAAGAAAAATAAATTCCAGCTGATTTTTGTGAAGCATATTTAATATATTTTTAGAAGAATTAATCACCATGTTTATTTCTATTTTTGGATATTTATTGTAAAATTTTGAAATAAATTCTGGCATTAAATACACTCCAATAAAGTTTGTTGCCCCAAAATTTAAAGTTCCATGTTCTAGATTTTCAATTTGTTTTATATATTCTCTGGCATTATAATAAGAAGCCAGCATTTCCTCTGCATATTTTTTAAAATATTCTCCCTGAACAGTAAGAAATATTTTCTTCCCAATACGATTAAAAAGAGGTACATTAAGTTCATCTTCTAAAGCCTGAATTCTTTTACTTAAAGCTGGCTGTGAAATATAGAGTACTTCTGATGCCTTTGCAAAGTGCTTTATTTCTGCTAAAGTTACAAATGATTCTATTTTATCTATATCCATAAAAATCTCCTCCCATACAAATGATAACAAAAAGTTATTAAAATGTAAAGATAATTCGATTGTATTAATGAACTAAAATGTTTATAATAGATTCAACAGTAACTTATTATATACAAAAATTACTAAAATCGATTTATAGTAAATATAAAACAAAAGGGAGGAAAATTTAAAATGTCAGACACTCAAAAGAAAAATTTAATACCCATACTCAGCACCATAGGGGCAGTTATTACATTCTTTATAATACTATTTATACCTCTGCCTCAAGGAATGTCAATAGAAGCTCAAAAAAGCTTAGCTCTATTTACTTTTGCTTTAATAATGTGGATTGCTAAACCAATCCCTATTTATCAAACTTCAATTATTATTATTCTACTGCTTCCACTTATCGGAGCTGTAAAAAAACAGGGACAAGCTTTTGAAACTCTAGGATACAGCATCATATGGCTGATGGTAGCTGCATTTGTATTGACTTCAGCTATGAGTGCTTCAAATCTCGGAAAAAGAATTGCACTTGTACTTACAACTAAGTTTTCAAAAACTCCTACTCAAACATTAATAGTTTTTGTTTTTATAAACTATATACTGGCATTCTTTGTTCCATCTACAACTGCAAGAGCTTCATTAATTGCTCCAATAATTTTAGTCATACTTGAAGTATATAAAGCTGTTCCTGGAAAAAGTAACTTTGGAAAATTAATAATGCTACAAGGTGTACAAAATAATGCTTTTGCTACATCAGTAGTAATGACAGCAACTTCAGCACAGGTATTAGCCCTTGGATTCATAAATGAGCAGACTGGAGCAAGTGTAGGGTATATGGACTGGCTGTTAGGTTCCTTACCTCAAGCTCTTCTTACTACTATAATTGCCTTTGTTGTGGGACTTAAATTATACAGCCATAAAAACGAACTTGGTGATGTGATGAGCAATGCAACACTTTCATTAAAAAAACAACTGGAAGAACTTGGACCTATGTCATCTAAAGAAAAGAAAGCTCTATTCATATTTCTGTTAACATTAATTTTATGGGCAACAGGAGATTATCAGAAGGCATGGTTTGGATTTAAAATCAGTACTGAACAAACTGCTGTTTTAAGTATGCTCCTTTGTTTACTACCAGGAATTGGAGTCATAACATGGAAACAAGCTAACATTAAATGGGATTTGATGGTATTCTCTGCTGGTGCATATGCTGTAGGAAATGCTGTTGATAATACTGGAGGAGCTACCTGGGCTATTGATAAAATAATAAATATTATTGGATTGGATAAAATGGCTCCATCTTTAGTAGCAATTACTTTAATTTTTATAACAGTATTCAGTCACCTTATTTTTACAAGTAAAACAGTAAGAACAACTATTTTAATTCCAGCAATTATAACATTATCAAAACAACTTGGAATAGATCCTGTTTCTCTAGCTCTTGTTTGTTCTTTTGGAATAGCATATACAATCACACTACCTCCACATTCAAAAGTTAATACTTTGTATTTTGGTACTGGATATTTCGATGTTAAAGATGAACTAATTTATGGATTAATTTCTTGTTTTATTGGTTCATGTTCACTCTCACTAATTTACTTCACTTGGATAAAATTTGTTTTATAAGGAGATCAACTATGAAAAGAAAAGTACTTTTAGCTATTGCAGATGGATTAGGAGACAGACCTTGTGAGATACTCGAAAATAAAACTCCTTTGGAATATGCAAAAACTGAAACCTTAGATATATTAGCTAAAAATGGAACAACAGGAATTATGGATTTGTACAAAGCAGGAATACCTGTTGGTACAGACCTTGGACATCTTATCTTATTTGGATATAGTATTGAGGATTATCCAGGAAGAGGACCTATTGAGGCTTTTGGAAAAGGGGTGGAGTTAATAGAAGGTGATATTGCTTTTAGATGTAATTTTGCAACAGTTAATGAGAATATGCAGATAATTGATCGTAGAGCTGGAAGAATCAGAGAAGGTACAAAAAAACTAGCAGATGCATTAAATGGAATACAGATTGATGGAATTACAATACTTTTTAAAGAAGCTACTGAGCATAGAGCTGTTATGGTTTTTAGAGGCAATAATTTATCTGCTGCTGTTTCAGATACTGATCCTAAAAAAGAAGGTCTTAAAATAAAAACTTCCACAGGAAAAGATGAAACTAAAGAAGCTCTTTTTACTGCTGATATATTGAATAAAGTCATAGAAAAATCTCACGAAATTTTAAAAAACCATCCCTTAAATATAGAAAGAATTAAAAAGGGAGAATTTCCTGCCAATTGTATTATCACAAGAGGAGCAGGAAAAATGCCTAAAATAGAAAAAATAACAGAAAAATTAAAATTTAAAGCCAGCTGTATTGCTGCTGAAGATACAGTTTTAGGTGCTGCAAGATTAGCTGGTTTTGATACTGTAACTAACAGCAGTTTTACAGGAAATATTGACACAGATATTGAAAAAAAAGCTAAATATGCGGTAGAAGCTTTAAAAAAGAATGACCTTGTTGTTCTTCATTACAAAGCCACAGATTTAATGGGGCATGACAATAATCCTAAAGGAAAAGTTGAAGCTATAGAAAAGTATGATCAAATGCTCAAAATTGTTCTTGAACTAATTAAAAAGGAGAAATTAAATGATACAATCATTGCTCTTGCTGCTGACCACTCAACACCTTGTGAAAGAAAAGAACATAGTGGTGATCCTGTTCCTATTATGATAAATGGAAGAAGTATCAGAAAGGATTATGTGGAAAAATATGATGAGATTTCTTGCAGTCAAGGTGGATTAAATAGAATTAAAGGTTCTGATTTTATTAATATTCTTCTTGATTATTTAGAGTTAACAATTAAACAGGGAAATTGATTATTTTTAATATAATTAATATTAAAAGTTATTATACAAAAAAGTGTTGGTTCTCAAAGTTCCAACACCTTTTTCTTTTTTAATTTTTATATCAATCTATCTTTTCTTTATCTTATAACAAATAATATGATATATTGAAAAATAAAAAATACCAATGTGGAAATTGCATAAAAATCTAAACAGCAAGGAAGAAGAGAAACTTCTTCCTCATTTTCCTTTTCATCTCTTTTTATTTCATTTATAATTTCATATATTGTATATTTATTTTTTTCTAATTTTAAATTTGGAATAAAGATATTATAAATACAACTTAATACACAAGTTAGTATAAATCCAATAAATGGATTCCATATCCATCCTGTATTTAAAATTTTAGAAATAATAAATCCTAGTACCAATCCCAGTACCAATCCTAAACTAACTCCATTATCATCAATTCTTCTTGAAAAAAATCCTAAAATAAATACAGCACAAGCAGGCCCAACAAGATAAGAAATATAAGTTCCAACTGTTTCAAGAACTGATCTTATTGAGTCTCCAAAACCAATAATTACAAAAATAATAATTAAAATTCCAAAGATTAAAGATGTTGATATAGAAATTATCTTAGGTGTAGATGCCTTTTTTTCTTTTTTAAAATAAACTTCATAAATATCTTTTATAAAAATTGTTGTCATTGAATTTAGTATTGAGTCAACACTTGACATAACAGAAGCAAATATACCAGCAATTGTTAAACCTAAAAAACCTATTGGAATTTCTTCTAATATAAAATTTATCATGATTTCATTAGAGTTATTAAATACCTTTCCTCTATAAAAGAAAAATAGAATGATTCCTATAAAAAGCATAAAAAAGTATATTATATTCATTACTACTGCACTTGTTAAAAGGGATCTTTTTACAGTTTTTATTGAATTTGCAGTTAAAATTCGTTGTACTTGTGTTTGATCAAAAGCGAAATATCTGATCCACATAATGCTTCCACCTAAAAGAGTTCCCCAAAAATTATTATTACTCCTTAAAGAAAAATCAAAATTTAATGCATCTAATTTCCCTGACATTTTAGTTATTTGTACAAACTTAATAAATGAAATTCCAAGTTGATCAAATGCGATATATATAATTAACAATACACTTCCCCAAATAATAATCATTTGAAAAACATCTGTCCATATAACTGCTTTTATTCCACCCATTGCAGTATAGGCAATTGAACAAATAACTATTATTGGAACAATAATTTTCAAAGGCCACCCAGTTATAATTACAAGAAATAAAGAAGGAATAAAAACCATTGAGCTTACCTGAATTATAGAATTAATAAAAAAATGAAAAACAAGAAGTAATTTTGTTCTTTCTCCAAATCTTAAATTTATATATTCATAAATCGAAATAATTTTAAGATGATAAATAATTGGTACTACTATCCATATTGCAAAAAAACAAGCAAAAGGAACAGCTATATTTATCATAAATGGAACTATGCCAACAGAATAAGCCCATCCTGGACCTCCTATAAATCCATTAGCACTTATTGTAGTAGCTGCTATAGATAATGCTACTGGAATCCAACTCATTTGTCTATTGGCAACAAAAAATTCATCAGAAGTCTTGCTATCTTTTCCAGATACATAACCTATAAAAAGTAAAACCAAGATATATATCCCTATAATTACAAAATCTAAACTTTTTAACATAGTTCTCCTTCCTCTCAGCTCTCTCTTTCTATTATAGCTGCTTTCAAACTCCTTTTAACAGATACATTTTCATTCTTTATTTCTCCCATTAAATAACTAATCGCATTTAAACACAATTCTTCAAATGGTTGCTTGATAGTTGAAAGTCTAGGTGAAAACATATTTATTATTTCTTCAAAATCATCATGACCAAGAATAGAAATTTTGTCAGGAATTTTAATATTTTTTTCATTGAGCCCTTTAATAATACCCAATGCACAATAATCTTGTTGACAAAATATTCCATCATATTTATCTATAAAATCTATATTATTAAGTATAAAGTTATAACCTTCTTCAAAAGTAATTCCATTATAGGAAATATCTACATTCAGTTTTAAAGCTTTTGCTTCCTGCAAAAATCCTTTTGTTCTATCTGTATAATTGGTTTCTATATCAGTTTTTTTAGTAATTGTTAAAATATTTTTTAATCCTTTTTTATTGAAGTATTTAGCTGCAAGAGCTCCGCTTTTTTCATTATCAATTATAAAAGTTCGTTTTATAAATTCTCTTTTATTTGTTGGGTAATATAAAAAAGCAAAAGGAATTTTTGAATTTTCTAAAACTTCAATATCTTCATCTGTAATATCTCTTGTCACAATTAAAATAGCATCAACTTTCTGTCCATTCACAATTTTTTTAATATTACTATTTCCAGTGTAAGCATTAGCTGAAGACTGAATCAAAGCTTCAAAACCATTTTTTTCTATATTATCTATTAAGTATCTTTCAAAAATTGAATAAAAAGTTTTTGTTTTAGAATTATAATAATTATTCCCAAAAACTATTCCAATAGTATTAGTTTTACTTTTTATTAAACTTCTAGCATTAATATTGAATTCAAAATTCATACTCTCTGCAATTTTCTTTATTTTAAGTTTAGTTTTATCCTTAATCAAAGGACTATCATTTAGCGCCCTTGAAACAGTTGAAACACTTAAGCCAGTTATTTTAGCTATATCTTTTAAAGTACATCCCATATTTTTCTCCTTTTACAAACATTTGCACAAATATATTTCCTAATAAAAATTTACCATTTTTTTAAAAAAATGTCAATTTTTTATATTTTTTGTTTCAAAAAAATATTTTTTTAAAACTTTTCATTGACTTTTAAGTGAAAAAATTATATATTTATTTTATAAAATATTTTGCAAACGTTACCAAAAAATTAAAAGGAGAATTGTTATGGTCAAACTTACATATTATGAGCAAGATTTATTAAATGGAAGATATGGAAAAGATAAACAAAAAGCAATGGAGTTTATTGTAGAGTATGCAGTTGCTTTAGGAGCTGAAAGATTAATAGAGATAAAATCTGTTACAGGAGGCTTAGGATCTTCTAAAAATATACTAGAAGATTTAAAACAAAATAATTACGATATAGAGAAAATTTTTTGCGAATATAAATTAAATAGTTCTGAAAAAGTTAAAGTTACTAAAGTTTGTGTTCCAACTGCAACCCTGATTAATCTTTTAGATCCCCATAAAATAGATGAACTTCATATTAGTGACGATGTAAAAAAATATTGCGATGTTAATGAAGAGTATGTAAAGAAATTAGGAATGCAGTGTCTGTATACATGTGCCCCATATTTATCTGGATTTATCCCAATGTATGGGGAACATTTAGCTTGGATGGAGTCTTCTGCTGTTGTAATGGCTAATTCTGTTTTTGGAGCTAGAACAAATACAGAAAGCCTTGAAAGTACAGGTGCAGCTTCTTTGGTTGGAAGAGTTCCATATTGGGGTCTCCATATAAAAGAAAATAGATATGCTACTCACCATATTAATATAAAAACCAAAATAGACTCAGAATTTGATTATGGATTACTTGGATATTGTATTGGAGAAATTGTGCAAGAAAAAATACCTGTCATTACTGGTTTGGAAAAAAGACCTAGTTTTGAAGACCTAAAACATTTTGGAGCTGCACTTGCAGCTTCTGGAGGAGTAGAATTATATCATATTGTAGGGGTTACTCCAGAAGCTGATACTTTAGAAGAAGCTTTAGGTTATAAACATCCTAATAATTACACAGAAATTAAAGAAAAAAATTTAGAAGATATCTATAAAAAAATAAATTCATCTTCCAAAGATAAAAAAATAGATTTTATAATTATTGGATGTCCCCATGCTTCTCTAATTCAAGTTTCAGAAATTGTTGATAAAATAAAAAATAAAAAAATAAATAGAAATGTAAAAATGTGGATATTAATTCCTTATTCTATCAAAGGCTTATGTGACAGACAGGGATATACTGAAGTAATTCAGAGTTTTGGAGCAGAACTATTAACAGATATTTGTCCTGCAATTGCTGGCTTAGTTCCTAATAATGTAAAAAATATAGCAACAAATTCAATTAAACAAGCATATTATTTAACTAATCTTATGAATTGCAAATGCTGGTATGGTACATTAAATAATTGTATTTCTGGAGCTATTTCTGGAAAATGGGAAGGTGTATTCAATGAAAATTAAATTAAAAGGCCGAAGTGTATACAGAGGAATGGCTGAAGGTGAAGCTATTGTAACTCAAGAAAATCTTTCTGGTTGGGGAGGAGTCAATCCTGATACAGGTATTGTCATTGATAAATTTCATGAACTTTATGGAAAATGTTTAAAAGATAAAATACTTATTTTTCGCGGTGCTAAAGGTTCATCAGGTTGGGCTAATACTTTTCATATATGTAGATTAAGAAAAACTACTCCAGCAGGTATAATCTTTACTGAACTCACTCCTAAATTATGCTTGGGAATAATTGTAATGAAGATTCCAGCTATCACTGACTTAGAAAAAGATCCATTTACGCTTATAAAAACTGGAGATTATATAAAAATAAATGGAAACAATGGTGAAGTAACAATAATAAAAAACAAATAAAATCATGGGAGGATTATATGGAAAACAAGACTATTCATATGAGTGAACTATCACTTTTCAAAAGAATTACTGCTTATTTAGTAATTCTTATTGGCTATTTTTTTTACTGCTATAACTTTTCAGTAATTGATTATGTTAGACCATTTTTAGTAGAATTTTATGGAATGACACTAAATCAGACAGCTTTATTCTACACTGCTCAATCTTTAGGAGCTTTGATTGGAGCTTTTACTTGTGCATGGTTTGCTGAAAATTTTGGAAGAAAAAAACCCCTTATAATAATTACACTGTTAAATGGTGTAGGAACACTTATAAATATGGGAACAGCAAGTTTTCCAATATGGATGATTATGAGATTTATAATTGGAATTTCTCTAGGTGGATATTTCACAGTAGCTGTCTCAATAATGGTTGGATTATTTACTGGCAAAGTAAGAGCAAAAGTAGCAGCTATTGCTTCAAGTACTTTTTCTATTGCATTAATGGTAATGGGAACATATGCTGCTTTTCTTGGTGAAAAACATTGGGAAATGATATTAGCAGCAGGAGGAATTGCACCAGTAGTTTCAGCTATTTTAATGATATTTTTTGTTCCAGATGAAAAAAAGGTCATTCCTTTTGGAAAAGAAGAAAATAATAATTCTGAAACAATAAGAGAAATAAAAAAAGGAACTTGGGGTGAAATGTTTAGTTCAAAATACATAAGATTCACAATTTCTTGTATGCTTTTATCAGGTTTAAACTTTATTGGTTATCAATTTTTTAGTGGATTTGTAACTGTTTATCTTAGAGAAGTAAGATTATTTGATGCAACAACTATGGGATTTATATTTACTGCTACTTCTACAGGTTCTTGGCTTGGAGCATACTTCTGGGGAACATTTGCAGATAAATTTGGAAGAAAATTTGCAGGTGTTGGATTTATTCTATCAAGTTTAATGATTTGTTGTTATTTTATTGCACCAACAAATGCTAGAATACTTTCTCTCTTTGGATTTCTTTATGGCTTGGGATTATCATCAAGTGCTATTTGGGGTGGATATTTTACAGAATTATTTCCTGATCATTTAAGAAGTATGGGAGCTTCATTATTTCATGCTGGAAGAATAATAGCTCTATTTGCTCCTTCAATAGTTGTATGGGTTAGAAGTATCTCAAACTTACAAACAGCAATGTGGGGAGCACCTATTATATTTACCATTGCTGGATTTATCTGGTTATCGCTTCCAGAAACTTTAACTAGTAAATTAAAAAAATAATAGAATATCATATAATATTTCAAGGAGGATATAAAATGGCTAAATACCAAGAAGCAAAAAAAATAGTTAGAAATTATTTTGAAGCTATGGAAAATGCTACAATTGAAACAGTTGAAGCAATATTAAAAGAACACACAGATGAAAATTATAGTTGGAGAGGAGTATATCCATTCCGTGATTATATTAATGAAAATGATGGAACTAGTATAGTTGCAAAGAAATTTTGGATTCCGCTCATGACATCTGTTAACAATCTTCAAAGACGACAAGATATATTCATTGGTGGAACTAATGAAATCAGTGGAGAAATATGGGTAATGAGTATGGGACATTTAATGGGACTTTTCGATAAGGAATGGCTTGGAATAAAACCTACTGGAAAAATAATAAGTTTAAGATATGCTGAATTTAATTGTATTGAAAATGGAAAAATCTCAAAAACTGGAATGTTTATTGATTTAATAGGATTTATGCAGCAAGCAGGGATAAATCCACTTCCCCCATCAACTGGACAATATTTTGTATACCCTGGTCCTAGAAATCATAATGGTCTTTTATTTGAAGATGTTCCTGAACAGGAAGGAATTGATACACTGGCATTAGTAAATAAAATGGTAGATGACTTATCAGTATTAAATAAAAGTGGAGCAATGGGAATCACTCCGGATATACTAGAACCATCTTGGTCTAAAAGAATGATTTGGTATGGCCCTGCTGGAATCGGAGCTAGTTATACAATTCCCAGATATATTCAACAACATTCTCTCCCATTTAGAAGCAGTTTAACAGACAAAGTATTCAATGGACATGTTTGCAGATTTGCCGAAGGAAATTTTGCTTGTTTCTTTGGATGGCCTAATCTCTCAAATACTCCAATAGGTGGATTTTTAGGTTTACCTGGTGGAAAAGTTCGTGCTGATATGCAAGTTGTCGATGTATATTCTCGTGAAGGAAATAAATTAGCTGAAAATTGGGTATTTATAGATATTCCATTTTGGCTGAAACAGCAGGGATTAGATATTCTAGAACGTACTGCTAAAATAATGAACCCTAATTATTAAAATTATTTAAAGTCATATAATCTTTTGGTGTTGGAACCTTTTTAGTACCAACACCTATTTTTTATATTCAAGAGCAAAATACTTTCTTCAATAATCTTTTCATTAAAGATATATATTATTAAAACTTTACATACTTTTTTTCTTATTCTCCTAAATATACCAATACAAAAATATATTTCTACATACTACAAAATACCACACTAAAAATTGCAGAGGACTTTAGGCTCTCCAATATAAATGTTGACTTCTCCATCTTATAACTTTAGTTTTATTATTAGCAAGAGTAAGGTAATCTAGCATTTCTTGACATAATATAAAATATAATTTATACTTTATTAAATCATTAAATTTTTATTATAACAATATGGAAATATATTGGAGGAATAATATGGGGAATTTATTAAATAGACTTTTAATCATGTTGAATGATAATGATTTAGATTCTACAAATTATCACATTGCAATGACATTATTAATGAATTTTCATTCATTGCATAAGCTTTCTATTGGAGAAGTAGCAAAATTATGTAATGTGTCAAAGTCTACAATTTCTAAATTTATCAGGATTTTAAATTTTGAAGACTATGCAGATTTTAAAGCTTCAGCTTCCTTCAAGGAAAATAGATATGGTTATAATTTAAATTATAATCAAAATATAGCTGAATATATAGAAAAATATGGCTACAGCTCATATTTAAAATGTATTCAGCAGGATATAGATTCATTAAATGGAGAGGAAAATTTAAAAAATATAGAAAAACTGGCACAATATCTCATTCGTTACAAAAAAGTTGCAAGTTTTGGTTTGCTGTTTTCAGAAATTGGAGCTATTGATCTACAAATGAAATTAGCTTATAGTGGTAAATTTTTAATTACAAATTTAGATGATGTGAAACAAGATACATTTATTAGGAGAGCAGATGAAGAAACATTAATAATTATATATTCTAACTCTGGATTTTATCTGAAAAAATATCAACTATCTGAATTTCAAGAAGAAAAAGATTATTCAAGAACAAAAGCAAAGATTGTTTTGATAACTGGAAATGAAGGGATGAAAAATTATTCTGGTATTGATAATTGCATAGCCTTCCATCATAATTCAGAAATTCAAAGTCATTCTATAATTTATCCTTTGATAAATGATCATATTGTAAATAAATATCGTCAATTAATAAAAAATAAATAGTTTTATAGAAATAGTGTATTATATCGAATTAAATAATACACTATTTTTATTTTTTAATTATTAATAGCATATAGTTTCCAAAAAACGAACTTTTAAATACTGATAAAAAAGTATGCTATGATATGGCTATAAATTCAAAAAGTAAAATATTATGGAGGTTATAACATGGCGAAACAAAATTATGACCAATTAGCAAAAGAGATTGTATTTCTTATTGGTGGAGAGGATAATATAGCAAATTTGACTCATTGTGTAACTAGATTAAGATTTAAACTGAAAGATGAAATAAAAACTGATGAAAATAGTTTATCAAAACTTAAGGGAGTAATTTCAATAGTAAAAGGAAATGGTCAATTTCAAGTAGTAGTAGGAAATGCTGTAGAAGATATTTTTAATGCAATTCAAAAACAATATTCAATAGGAGAAACAGAAGCAAAAGAAGAGAAAAAAAGCGGAACTATATTTACACGAGCTTTAAATATGATGTCAGCAATTTTAAACCCAATTGTTATTGCTCTAGCAGGAGCTGGAATGATAAAAGCTCTTCTTGTTATTCTTACAACAACATTAGGAATATTAGATACAGGTGGAGGAACATACAAGATTTTGGCAGCAGCTGGAAACAGTGTATTTTACTTTTTACCATTATTTTTAGCTTATTCTTCTGCAAAAGCTTTTAAATGCAATCCATATATAGCACTAGCAATAGTGGCAACATTAATGGAGCCAAATTTTACAAAACTTATGTCAAAACCAGGTGATATAACATCATTTTTAGGAATTCCAGTAGTATTGATAGGATATTCTGGAAGTCTGGTTCCTGCCATTGTTTCTATTTTGATTTATTCTAAATTAGAAAAGATTTTAAAAAAATTTATTCCTAAAAATATAGAATTATTTGCTCTTTCATTTGTTGCTCTTCTCATAATGGTACCTCTTACTGTTATTGTAATTGGACCAATTGGTGTATACCTTGCAGATCAAGTAGGTAATTTAGTTAATTTTTTAAGTGTAAAAAATGGGCTATTAACAGGAGCCGTTATTGGAGCTGGCTGGACTTTTCTTGTAATGTTGGGAGTTCAGTGGGGTGTTGTCCCTATTATGATAAATAATATTTCAACATATGGTTATGATGTAATACGTCCTATGATAGCAGCAGCAACATTTGCCAGTGCAGGAGCTGCATTTGGAGTATTTTTGAAGGCAAAAAATAAAGAGAATAAAGCATACGCGCTTTCTGCTACAATTCCAGCTTTACTGGGAGGAATTACAGAGCCAATTGTGTATGGAATTTCTTTAAAATATAAGAAACCTTTTATAGCTCAAGTAATAGGTGGAGCGATAGCAGGTGGATTTATGGGAATGATGCATACTAAAGCTATCGTTTATGTATTTCCAGCATTGACTACCTTACCTGCATTTTTAGGAGAAACATTTATATATTATGTTATAGGAATTACGCTTGCATTTATAATAACAGCAGTAATAACTTTCTTTTTAGGAATAGATGAAAAAGATGATACAGAAATTCATGAAAAAAATAGCAGTAATACTGAAAATGAAGCTGAAGATATAATTATTAAATCTTGTATTGAGGGGGAAGCAATAAAACTCAGCAAAGTAAAAGATGAAGCTTTTGCATCAGAATATATTGGAAAAGGAGTGGGAATCATACCCCAAAAAGGGATACTTTATGCACCAGCTGATGGAGAAATTTCAACTGTATTTGTCACAGGACATGCAGTAGGGATGGTAACTGATAAAGAAGCAGAGATACTGATGCACATTGGAATTAATACAGTTGAAATGAATGGAGAAGGATTTGTAAAAAAGGTAAGGGATGGGCAGAAAGTAAAAGCAGGAGATATCTTGATAGAATTTGATATAGAAAAAATAATAAAAGCAGGATATGATACAACTACAATGATGGTAATTTCTAATAGTGAAGAATATTCTGATATAGAAGTATTAAATCTAGGTGAAGTAAAACAAAATAATGATATTTTAATAATCAGATCAGCTATTAAAAATCAATAAAATTTAAATAACTCTAACTTTAAGTTTTTGAGCATGACAAAATAAATTTATTGAATCTTTAAAATTTATACTTAATTTAAATTAGGAGGTAATTTTGTGAAAAAAAATATTTTTCCAGCAGATTTTTTGTGGGGAGGAGCTACTGCAGCGAATCAATGTGAAGGAGCTTGGAATATAGATGGAAAAGGAATATCTATTGCAGATTGTACTAGATTAAAAAAGAATGTTAATAAAAAAGATTATAAATCACTTCATGAAATTAAAAGTGAAGATATTGAACGTGCAATGGCTACAAATGATACTATTGAATATCCAAAGAGACATGGAATAGATTTTTATCATCACTATAAAGAGGATTTGGACTTATTTCAAGAAATGGGTTTTAAAACACTTAGGGTATCTATTCAGTGGACAAGAATATACCCAACAGGAATGGAAGAAGAAGCAAATGAAGCAGGATTAAAATTTTATGAAGAACTTTTCAAAGAAATGAAAAAAAGAAATATAGAACCACTTGTAACATTACATCACTATGAACTTCCACTATATATCTGCAATAATTTCCAAGGATGGTATCAACGTGAAATAATAGAGCTATTTTTAAAATTTTGTAAAACAGTTTATACAAGATATAAGGGGTTGGTAAAATATTGGCTTACATTTAATGAAATTGATAGCGTATTCAGACACCCTTTTACAACATTAGGAATGGTTCCTGACAGATTTCCAAAAGATAAATTTGAAGAAGTTGTATATCAATCGTTACATCATCAATTTGTGGCAAGCGCATTAGCAACAAAATATCTGTATGAGATAATACCAGAAGCTAAGATGGGATGTATGATTACTAAAACATTGTCTTATCCTGAAAATTGCCATCCTCAAAATGTTTTATTAGCCTTAAAGGATAATAGAAAAAATAATTTTTATTCAGATGTTCAGGTAAGAGGTGCTTATCCACAACACATAAAAAATGAATGGGAAAGGAATAACATTACAATCCATTTTGAAAAAGAAGATGAAGAAATCTTAAAAAAATATACTGTTGACTATGTAGCATTCAGTTATTATATGAGCAAAATTTCAAGTATAAATGAAGAGGGAAAAGAAAGAGTAAGTGGAAATATAAGTAGCAGTGTTAAAAATCCATATCTGGATATAACAGAGTGGGACTGGCAAATTGATCCTACAGGGTTAACAACTTCATTGATTGACTTGTATGACAGATATGAAAAACCTTTATTCATAGTAGAAAATGGGTTGGGATACAATGATACTATAGAAGCTGATGGAAGTATTCAGGATGATTATCGTATTCAATATTTTAAGGAGCATATTTCAGCTATTGCTGAAGCAATAGAAGAGGGAGTAAGGGTAATGGGATATACTCCATGGGGTTGCATTGATTTAATAAGTATGTCAACTTGCCAAATGAGTAAGCGTTATGGATTTATCTATGTAGATTTAGATGATGATGGAAATGGAAGCTATAAAAGATATAAAAAAAAGTCATTTGAATGGTATAAAGAAGTGATAACTACCAATGGAAACAATATTTTAGATTAAATAATATCATTATAGGAAGTCTGATATATTAGACTTCCTTTTTATCATTTTAAATATATAATACATTAAAATTTTCACTCTAGTTTTATTTCAATTTTCTTATTTTTTAAATAAAAAAATGAGAAGGCTTGATTTCTCCAGCTTCTCAATATTTTCATTAAATACTATTATTTTTCAGAGTAAATTGAAACTTGTTTTTTGTCTTTTCCAAGTCTTTCAAATTTTACATATCCATCAATTAGAGCAAATAAAGTATGGTCTTTTCCAACTCCCATATTATTTCCTGCATGAATAGCAGTTCCTCTTTGTCTAACTATGATGTTTCCAGCCTTAACAACTTCTCCATCATATTTTTTGATTCCAAGATATTTAGGATTTGAGTCTCTTCCGTTTTTAACAGAACCTTGCCCTTTTTTATGTGCAAATAATTGTATATTTAAAGTAAATTGCATCTATTTTTCCTCCTTCTCTACAAGCTTTACATTTTTAGGATATTCCTTTGATAAATTTTTAACCATTAAAGCCATGCTTTCTAAAAGAGTATCTAGTTCCCTTTCTTTACCTTTATTCTCCATTCCTCTCATATCTACTCTAAGATATCCATCAGAATTTATATCATATTTAGGTATCAGCTCAAGAACGTCTTGCATTCCCCCTAAAGGCATTTGTAATGCCATAGACAGTGCTGCACATACTATATCTTCTCCATATTCAGCATAGTTCGAATGACCAGTAGCTTTGTATCCCACAATTCTACCATTTTTTCTAAAAATTTCAACTCTTGTCATAATTTAATTAAGCGTTGATTGAAGTAACTTTGATCTCAGTAAATAACTGTCTGTGACCTTTTTTTCTGTGGTATCCTGTTTTTGGCTTGTATTTGAAGTTAACAACTTTAGTGCCTTTACCTTGAGCCACTACTTCTGCTACAACTTTAGCTCCATCAACTACAGGAGTTCCAACTTTTACAGTTTCTCCATTAGCTACTAAAAGAACTTCAGTTAATTCTACAGTTGCGTTAACTTCAGCATTTAATTTCTCTACTCTTAATACATCACCTTCTGCTACTTTGTACTGTTTACCACCAGTTTTTATAACTGCGTACATTTTAACACCTCCAAAAGTATTGCAATCGCTGGCCTAGGGTTGCTGATGACCCTTTCCAAGCGTAATCTACGGTAAAGTATATCATAATATATATGAAATGTCAATAAAAATAAGATATTTATTAAGCTTTGAAATAAAATATTTTCTTTTCTCAAAATTCACTTTTCTACTGCAAAAACTCTAAAGTTATATTTGGTTTATAAATTATCTTGACCCTATTCTTTAGAAAATTTACAATAAAAAAATCTCAATTAATAACAAAATTATTTATTTTTTTTATAATAATTATAGTCAAATAATATTGTTATACACATATTTTTAATAAAGACATCCTCATCCGTTGATTTTATCTAAAAATATTGCTCCTTATTTTTATAGAAAAAATATACTATAATAGAAATAAGAATTATTAAGGGAGGGATTGATATTTTAAAAATACTTTTCATACATGCATGGAATAAAACAGAAAAAGCATATAGAGGAATATTTTCCAAATTGATGACATATCCATCACTTACTCTGCCTACACTGGTATCATTAGTACCAAAAGATATAAAAACAGAAGTAGATGTTTGTGATGAAATATCTTACAAAGTAGATTATAATAAGAAAAAATATGATATTGTAATAATATCTTTTGACACTTCATCTAGTAAACAAGCATATATTCATTCAGAGGAATTTAAAAAAAGAGGTGCATATATTGTAATGGGGGGATATCATACCACTGCCATACCTGAAGAGGCATCAAAACACTGTAATACTATAATAATAGGAGCTGGAGAAATATCTCTTCCTAATTTTTTTTATGATTATCTAAAAGGAGAACCCCAAAAAATATATGATAATCAGAATATAGATATGAGCAAAATAAAAGTAATTCCAAGAGATGTGATAAAAAGCAGAAGATATATGAAAATACCCCCTGTAATAGCTGATAGAGGCTGTAACAACAAGTGCAGTTTTTGTGCTATAAGTGAAATGTGGAAAAGCAATCCCAGACCAGTAGAAAATGTAATTGAAGAGATAAAAAGCCTGAAAAGTAATAAAATAATTTTTTTTGATCCAAATTTCTTTTATCCTAAGGAATACTCTTTAAAGCTTATGAAAGAACTGGAAAAATTGAAGATAAAATGGGCAGGAAATGGTACAGCTGATGCTCCTTTTGATGATGAACTCATGGAGGCTGCTCAAAAAAGTGGTTGTTCAGGTATTCTTATAGGATTTGAGTCTCTCAAAGAAGAAACACTTAAAGGAGTGAATAAAAAGTTTTTTAATGTAGAAAGATATAAAGAGTGTGTAGAAAGAGCCCATAAATACAATATAGCAGTAAATGGCTGCTTTGTTTTAGGAATGGATGGCGATACTGAAGAAGACCTACTGACACTCCCTGAAAAGATAAATTATTTGGGAGTAGATATGGCAAGATTTGCCATCTTAACACCTTTACCAAATTCTGAATTATATAAAAAAATGGATAGTGATGGAAGAATAATTATAAAAGATTGGTCTAAATACACACAAAACAATACAATTTTTCTTCCTAAAAATATGTCTATGAATAGACTAGACGAAATCTACAAAGAGGTGTGGAAAAAAACTTACACATTTAAAAATATATGGTACAGGATAAAGAATTCTTCAAATAAAACTCTCATAGAAAAAATTATACTTCTTGGGGCAAATATAGGATTTAAATATCTAGGAATACAGGAAGATTAAAATGAAGATAACAGTGATAAGAGTAAATATGTTTGAAGAAAACAGCAATGATGCAATGAAGCCCCTCATATTTCCTATACTTGACAGTCTTACACCTAAAAGGGTGGAAATGATATTTTTTGATGACAGAATAGAACCACTCCCTGAAAAAATAGACTCAGATATAATTGTTTTTTCAGCAGAAACCTTTTCTATTAAAAGAGCATATATTTTGGCTAAGAAATATAAAAAAGATAATAATATTACTGTTATAGGAGGATTTCATTCTACTGTGATGCCAGAAGAAAGTGGATTATATTGTGATTGTGTTTTAGTAGGAGATGCTGAAGATACATGGAAAAAAATGATTGAAGACTATATGAAAGGAGAATTAAAAAAAAAATATATATCTGAATTCAGCAAAGAACTTGGATATATAGATTACTATCACAGAGCTTTTAAAGAAAAAAAATATCAACCAATAGGAGTAGTTCAGTTTTCCAGAGGATGTAAATTTGACTGTGATTTCTGCTCCATAAAATCAATGTATAAAGGAAATGTAAAGCAAAAGAAGTGGGATATAATAGAGAAGGAGCTGAAAAATTTTAAAGAAAAAATAATATTTTTTATTGATGATAATCTCCTTTATGACAGAGAAAGTTTTTTAAAATTTCTCCAGATAGTAAAGCCACTGAAAAAAAGATGGGCATGTCAAATAAGTATGGATATAGCCTTTCAAGATGATATTCTAAAAAAAATGCAGGAAAGTGGTTGTTTTCTAGTATTAATAGGCTTTGAATCTCTGAACACTCTCAATCTTCAACAGATGAACAAAAAAGCAAATCTTACAGTAAAAGATTATGACAGAGCAATCGAAAACATATATAAACATGGTTTACTTATATATGGTACTTTTATATTTGGATATGACTATGATACTTTGGAAAATGTAAGAGAAACAATAAGTTTTGCTCACAGACATAATTTTACAGTAGCAAACTTTAATCCTCTAATCCCCATGCCTGGAACAAAACTTTATGAAAGGCTGGATAAATCTCAGAGGTTATTATATAAAAAATGGTGGCTGGAGGAAGAATATTGCTATGGGGATACTGTATATCAACCTGCTGGGATGTCACCTGAAGATTTAAAAAATCTGTGTAAAGATGCTCGTTTTGAATTTTATAGTGTAAAGAATATATTTAAAAGACTGATAAGAAACAAACTTCATCTTTCTTTTAAAAATATGTGGATATATCTTTTGGTAAATATAGTTTCCAGAAGAGAAATTCATCAAAAACAAGGGAGGATACTAGGGGGAAGATGGAATGAAAATAACCTTGATAAAACCTAATATAGGAAAAAAAGGGGATAGTCTTTATGTAGATGAAGGAAGGATGGAGCCTCTTCAACTAGGAATACTTGCTGCCCTCACACCAAAAGATATAGATGTAGTGATGTATGATGACAGAATGGAACGGATACCCTATGATGAATATACCGACTTAGCAGTACTTACAGTGGAAACTTTTACTGCAAGGCGTGCTTATGAAATAGCTGAAGAATATAGAAGCAGAGGAGTAAAAACACTTATGGGAGGAATGCATGTGATGCTGATACCTGATGAAGTACAGGAATATTGTGATTCTATCATAGTGGGGGATGCTGAATCTGTATGGAAAGAAATGACAGAAGATTTAAAAATTGGAAAACTAAAGAAAAGATATAAAGGAAAGCAACTTCCTATACCTCAAGAAAATATCATCACAAGAAGAGATATTTTTGAAGGAAAGGGATATCTTCCTATAACCCTTATACAATTTTCCAGAGGGTGTAAATATAGATGTAACTTCTGTGCTTCAAGTGCATATTTTAAAAATAAACATTTCTGTAGAAGAGTGGAAGATGTGGTCACAGAAATAAAAAGTCAGAAAAGAAAGCTGATTTTTTTTGTGGATGATAATATAATAGCAAATTTTCAAAAAGCAAAGGATCTATTCAGAGCATTAATACCATTAAAAATAAAATGGGTAAGTCAAGGCAGTATGGATATGCTTTATGATGATGAATTAATGGAACTCATGGTAAAAAGTGGATGTCTGGGACTAGTAATAGGATTTGAATCAATAAATGAAGAAAATCTTAAAAATATGAACAAGGGTTCTAATAGGCAAAAAAAATTTGATAAGTACAAAAGAGAGATAGAAATATTAAGAAAATGGGGACTTCAAACATGGGCAGCATTCACAGTAGGACATGATGAAGATACTGTAGAAAGTATAAAGGAAACCTGTAGATTTGCTATTGAAAATAAATTTTGTTTTGCAGCATATAATATTTTAATGCCCTATCCAGGAACACCTCTTTATGAAAAACTAAAAGAAGAAGGAAGACTTCTCTATGATGGAAAATGGTGGCTTCATGACGAGTATAGATTCAATTATGCAGCTATTCTTCCTAAAAATATGACACCTGATGAATTGACAGAAGTTTCCTTTTGGTGTCGTAAAGAATTTAACAGTCCTCTTTCCATATTCAGCAGAGCTTTTGACTTCAAAACAAATATGAGAACACCATACAGATTTTTTACATATCTTATCTACAATCCACTTTTCAGAAAAGAAGTATATAAAAAACAGGGAATGAAATTTGGAAATAAATAGAGGAGACCATATGAAACTAAAGGGAGAAATTGTTGAGATAGATAAACTTGATAAAAAAGATATTGATGAGATGTATAAACTTATGACAGAATATTATGATAATATGGAGAAAAAAGCTTTTTTTAAAGATCTCTATGACAAAAAATATTGCATAGTATTAAGAGATGAGAAAGAAAATATAAAAGGATTTTCCACACAGAAGATAATAAATTTTTCTATTGAAGAAAAAAAGATATACGGAATATTTTCAGGAGATACTATAATACATAAAAGTAGTTGGGGAAGCCTTGAACTATTTAGAGTATTTGCAGATTTCTTTTTTGACATTGGAGAAAAATATGAGAATTTTTACTGGTTTCTTATTGTGAAAGGGTATAAAACATATAAAATCCTTCCAACTTTTTTTAAGGAATTTTATCCAAACTGCCTTACAGAAATACCTCTTGAAATAAAAAATATAATGGACAGTTTTGGAGAAAATTTCTATCCTGGAGAATATAATAAAAATACTGGAATTATAGAATACAAAAAAACAAAAGATAAACTGAAAGAGGGAATTGCAGATATTACAGAGAAAAGATTGAAAGACAGAGATATAAAATTTTTTCAAAAGAGGAATCCTCAGTATTCTAAAGGAAATGATATGGTATGTATCACAAAGCTCAATAAAGAAAATTTATTAGAAGGAGTAAAATCTCTGCTGTCACTGGAGAGAGAGAAATGATATACTGGCTTGTAAATACAATGCTTTGCTTCCTCTATAAAAAAGAATATAAAAGATATATAAATTGTAAAAATATTAAAGGGGTTCAGGAAGGAAAACTCAAAGAAATATTGATGAAAAATATGAATTCCCTCTATGGGAAAAAATATAACTTCAGTGAAATAAAAAATTATGAAGAGTATAAAAATAAAGTTCCTCTCACTATCTACGAAGATTATTTAAAATATATAGAACAGATAAAAAGAGGAAAGAAACATATTCTTACTATGGAAGATGTAAAACTTCTAGAACTTACAAGCGGTTCTATGACAGCCAGTAAGCTTATTCCTTACACTGAAGGATTGAAAAAAGAATTTCAAGCAGGAATCAAGCCTTGGATATATTCATTATACATCAGTTACCCTGAAATAAAAAAAGGAAAAAGTTATTGGTCTGTCACACCTGTGACTACTGAAAAAAAATATACATCTGGAAATGTTCCCATTGGTTTTGAAGAAGATAGTGAATATTTTGGAAAAATAGAAAAATATCTAATGAATATAATATTTGCTTATCCAAAAGATATAAAGCTAGAAAGAGATATAGAGGTATTTTACTGGAAGACAGCTTTAAAACTTCTGAAAACAGAAAATCTCACTCTTATATCTGTATGGAATCCTTCATTTTTACTATTGCTTTTACAATATATAAAAGAAAATAGGGAAAAGCTTTTAAAAAAAATCTCAATAAAAAGAAGAAAAAAAATTGAAAAATTCCTTTTTGAAGATAATTATTCCAAAATATGGAAGAACCTGAAAGTCATCAGTTGTTGGGGTGATGGAAATGCAATTCATTATATGGAAGATATTAAGAAAATCTTTAAAAAGGTATTGATACAGCCAAAAGGAATTCTTGCTACTGAAGGATTTCTTTCTTTTCCCATTGGAGATAAAGAAGGAAGCAGGATAAGCTATTATTCTCATTTTTTTGAATTTATAGAAAGAGAAACAGGAGATATAAAACTTGCTTCTCAGTTAATAGCTGGAAAAAATTATGAAGTGGTACTCACTACAAGTGGCGGATTATACAGATACTGTATAGGAGATATAATTACTGTTATATCTGTGAAAAATGGACATCCTATCATTAGATTTTCTGGAAGAAAAGGAGCTGTTTCTGATCTCTTTGGAGAGAAAATAAGTGAAGAATTTGCAGGAACAATATATAAAAAATTAGAGGCACAATATTTTATGCTGACACCTGAAAAAGATAGATACAGGCTCTATCTCAAGAGCAGCTATGAAATTTCTAATAAGAAGATAGATGAGATGTTCAGAAAAAACTTCCATTATGACTACTGTAGAAAACTGGGACAATTGAAAGAAATTGAAATATTTAGACTTACAGGAGAACCTGAAAAGGAATATATAGAATATTGCCTAAAAAACGGGCAGCGACTAGGAAATATAAAATTAAAAATATTGTCTCAGAAAAATGGATGGGAAAATGTATATACAGGATATTTACAAAAGGAGGAAAAATGAGAATAGTTTTCTTAGCTCCAGCTGGAGCTATGCACAGATATAATGGAAATTTTGGAAAAGTCCTTCACTATGCACCTCTTACTCTTACAACACTAGCATCTTTGATACCAGCAGAGATAGATGCAGATGTAGAAATATTTGATGAATCATCAGAAAAAATACCTTTGAATGTAGTGGCTGACCTCATTGTCATTACCTGTATCACAGGAACAGCTCAAAGGTGTTATGCATACTCAGATTATTTTAGGAGCAGAGGAATAAAAACTGTTCTTGGTGGAGTACATCCTTCTCTTATGCCAGAAGAGTCTCTGAAACATGCAGATGTTGTTATGACAGGATTTTCAGAATTTACATTTCCCCAGATGATAATGGATTTTAAACTGGGACATTTAAAAAGACTCTATGCACAAAGTGATGAATTCACTGTAGCAGGAAAACCTCTACCCAGAAGAGACTTACTAAAAAAAGGGTATATAACAAAAAGTACAATAGAAGCTGTAAGAGGCTGCTCTCTTCCATGCACTTTTTGTGCTTATCCAGCAGCTTTTGGAAAAAAAATATATAAACGTCCTGTAAGAGAGGTAATAGAAGAAATAGAAACTCTTAATTCAAAGATAGTTCTTTTTCCAGATGTAAATCTCATAGCAGACAGAGAGTATGCAATTGAGCTCTTCAGAGAAATGATTCCTCTAAAAAAATATTGGCTGGGACTTGCAACTTCAGCTGTGGGAATAGATGATGAACTGATAGATATTTTTCATAAAAGTGGGTGCAAAGGCCTCCTTATAGGTTTTGAGTCCATCTCTCAAGACTCTCAAAAATATGTCAATAAAGGAATAAATAATGTGTCTGGGTATTCAGAACTTATGAAGAGACTCCATGATACTGGAATACTTGTGCAGGGATGTTTTGCCTTTGGAGGAGATGAAGAGGATATATCTGTTTTTGAAAGAACAGTGGAGGCTGTTATAGAATCTAAGATTGATCTTCCAAGATACAGCATACTTACTCCCTTTCCAAAAACAAATTTCTATATTGAATTGGAAAAACAGGGAAGAATAATAGAACATAATTGGGCAATGTATGATGTAGAGCACTGTGTATTTCAGCCTAACAAAATGACAAAGGAGCAGTTGGAAGAAGGAACAGCATGGGCTTGGAATGAGACATACAAAACAAAAAATATTTTAAAGAGGCTAGCCCCTTTCAAACACAACCCATGGCTCTCTCTCCCTTTAAATTTTGGATACAGAAACTACGCAAAAAAATATGAATATTTTACTAAAGAGGTTATGTGTGATAACTCAGATATACCTTCAATAGAAGGAGGAAATGGCAGATGAAGATAATATTTATTGTTCCTGCTATTGGAAAGAAAAAAGGAGAGAAATACATAGGAACATGGAAGATGGAACCTCTCACCATAGCAGTATTAAAATCTCTCACACCTTCAGATATAGAAACTGTTCTCTATGATGACAGAATTGAACTTATAAATTACAATGACACAGCTGACATTGTAGTGATTCCTGTAGAAACTTACACAGCTAAAAGAAGTTATGAGATAGCAAAAAAATTCAGAGAAAAAGGAACAAAAGTAATTCTAGGTGGATATCATGTAACTTTAATACCTGAAGAAGCTGAAGAATATGCTGATTGTATCATCACAGGAAATGCAGAGATGGTATGGAGTGAAGTGATAAAAGATTGCTCCAATCACACTCTAAAGAAAAAATATGAAGGTGAAACAGCTTATCTTCATATCCAACCTGATAAAAGTATATTTAAAGGAAAAAAATATGTACCTGTATCTCTTGTGGAAACAGGTCGTGGGTGCTGCAATAGCTGTGAGTTCTGTGCTATAGCTGGCTATTATAAATTCCACTATTATCCCAGACCTCATGATGATATAATAAGAGATATAAAAAACTCTAAGCATAAGTATCATTTTTTAGTAGATGATAATCTGGTTGCAGATAGAAAAAATGCTATGGAGCTTTTCAAAAAACTAGAACCTTTGAAAATAAAATGGGCTGGACAAGGAACCTTAAATATGGCAAGAGACAAGGAACTTCTTGCTGCAATGAAGAAAAGCGGCTGTGAAATAATATTGATAGGTTTTGAAAGTTTAAATACAGATAACCTCAAGCAAATGAATAAAGCTGTGAACATTATGAAAACTGAACGAGATGAACTTGTCCAAAGGATACATAATGCAGGAATAGGAATTTATGCTACCTTTGTTTTTGGATATGATGGTGATACTCAAGATACTATCAAAAAAGCTGTTGAATTTTCTAAAAAACACAATTTTTATACAGCAGCATTCAATCATCTGCTTCCCTTTCCTGGAACAAAACTTTATGATAGATTGAAAAAAGATAATAGACTGCTTTATGACAAATGGTGGTTGGAGGAAAATTATAACTATGGTGAGTTAGCATTTAAACCTAAACAAATGAGTCCTGAAGAGCTAAGCAAAGCTTGTCGAGATGCAAGAAAGGAATTTGCTTCCTTCAAAACTGTAGTTAAAAGAGGATTACAATCTATGAAGCACAGCAGCCCTATGCTATGGAGCCTCTTTTGGATAATGAATTTACGTATAAACAGTGAAATTGATCAAAAAATGAATGTACCTATTGGGAGGAATTTAGATGAGTTTCCAAAATAAAAGATTTACTTTGACAAGAGCAGAGAAAAAAGATGCTGCTGATATAGAAAAAATTATGAAAAGCGGAAGTTTTCGAGGAGGAATAGAGGTACAATATCTAAGAGGAAAAGACCCCCTTGCTTCTTTTGAAAAAGAGGGAACTGAAGCTTTTATGTATATTCTTAGGGAAAAAGAACATGGCGAAGCTGTGGGAATGGGTGGATGTATAATAAGACCTGCCTTTGTAAATGGAGAAATTAGAAGAGCAGGGTATCTTACAGGATTGAAAGTCATCCCTGAATATCAAAGAAGAGTTCTATGTATTCCTGAAATATACAGATTTCTCTATGAAGAAACTAAAGCTCATGTTGATTTTTATTACAGTTCTATTCTTAAAGAAAATGTAGCAGCTCTTCTTTTACTGGAAAAAAGACATAAAAATATGCCTGAATATAGATTTCTTGATACTTACACTGTATATTTCTGTAAAACAGGAAATTTTAAAATAGCAAATTATCAAGTAGCTAAATGTGATTTTTCTCAAGCTGAGGAATTTTATATAAAAGAAGCTCAAAAATATAATTTGACATATCCTTCATTGAGCAGCAATGATTTAAAAAATGCAGATTTTTATGGTATCTATGAAAATTCTCAGTTACTAGGAATTGGATATCTCCTCAATCAGCAAGAATACAAGGAATATGTAATAAAAAATTATTCAGGAGTATATAAGTATATTTCAAAATTTCCTACAAGACTTTTAAAATATCCTTCATTTCCAAAAGAAAATCATTCTGCTGACTATACTTCTATGGGAATAATGGTAAAGGATAACAATATTGAACTGGCATATGAAATGATAGTACAACTGCTGAAAAATTCTCCTGAACGAGATTTTATAATGCTGGGACTTTTAGAAAAAGATCCTCTAAATAAAGTTTTTTCACGAATTAAAAATATTAAATATCAAAGCAGAATATACCATGTAACTTGGGACAAAGAAGATAAAACAACTGATGAACTTAAAGAAGCTCTTTTGAAATTGGAAGTGGCATTTTTGTAGCCATATCTAAAATCTGGCAGCAATTTAATCGTTAATATTCAAAATAAGAGGACAGCAGTTTAAATTGACAGCTGTCCTCATTAATTGCATTTATGTATTTTTTATACTTTCTTCAACTTTATAAAGAAAGTTTTAAAATTTGTTGATTATCTATTTGAAATTCATAACTTTATTTCCTTTTTCTCTTCAATAGCTTTTATTATTCCTTTTACTACTTTTATAGAAATAAGTCCATCTTCTGCTGTCACAGGAGACTCCTCATGCTTTATAATAGTATTTATAAAAGCATCTATTACACCAGTTTTTGTCTGGTTATCATTTGTTTGAATAGCCTCGACTTCAAGCTCTTCTATTTTTCCATTTTCATTTATTATTTTTATCTGGTATTTAGGGTCATCATATATTCTTATTATCCCTTTCTCCATATAAAGTATAGTTGAATTATCTTCCTGCCCATAATATGTCCAGCTGAAAGTTCCTGTTCCTATTGCTCCACATTTCATCTTTAATATGCAGATTGCATTATCATATACTTCTATGGATTCCCCATTTTCAAAAGTTTTATGAAGAGTTCCTCCCATTCCACAGACACTTTCAAATTCAGAATCTGTAAGATATCTGATAATATCTATTTTATGAACTCCTAAATCACCTATTACTCCAAACTCACATTTATCTTTTTGAAAAAACCATGTATTTTTAGATTTACTCTCTGTCCAAGATTCAGGTCCTCCATGTCCAAAAGTAGTTCTAAAAGTAATTACTTTTCCTAGTTTTCCACTTTTTATTATATCTCTGACTCTTTTATGAGCCTTTGTAAATCTCTGGTTATGATCTATCATAAATATTTTTCCAGTTTTTTTCTGCATCTCTACTATTTTTTCTGCCTCTTCTACGCTTTTAGTCATAGGTTTTTCACACAGCACATGTTTTCCTAGTTCCATAGCTTTTGTTGATATAATACAATGCATATTATTGGGAGTACAGTCACTTACAGCATCTATTTCTGAGTCATTTAATATATCCATATACTCATCTGTAGCTTTTCCACCAAATTTTTCTACCATCAATTCAGCTCTTTTTTTATTTAAATCATAAAATGCTGCTATTTCTACATTAGGATTATCTAAATATTCAGGAGCATGTCTTTTTTCAGTTATGGAACCACATCCAATTATTCCTACTTTTATCTTTTTCATTTCTGCCTCCTACATCCTTTCTTTTAAGTATTTGTACCCAAGCTCAAGTCCTTCTTTTACCTTTTCAACTGTATCCTGATATTCTAAATCCTCATGTTCTATTACTAATTCATCATCATATCCAATTTCTTTCAATGTATCAATAAATTTTTTCCAGTCTATATCTCCTTTTCCTGGCATTCTATGTCTCCAGAACCCTAAATCCCAATTATCTTTTCTCCCTAGTTGTTTCCCTAAAATACTATAATATTTTTTCTTATCTTCAAATACCTCTGTATCTTTAGCATGAACTTCAAATATTTTATCTTTATAGTCTTTCAATGCTTGGATATAATCTATTCCCAGCCATAGCAAATGTGATGGATCATAATTTAATCCAAAATTGTCATATGGAAGTCTTTTAAACATCTCATCCCATAATTCTGGTGAATATGAAATAGTTCCTGCCCAACCACTTTCATGCCATCCTGGCATAGAACAATTCTCTATTATTATTCTCACTTTTTTCTCTTGTGCATATTCTAATATAGGTCTAAAAATCTTTTCCATTTCATCAAAATTCTCTTCTATTGGAAGTGTCATATCTCTACCTATGAAAGTTCCTACATTTTTTACCCCTAGAAGTGAAGCAGCATCTATTACTTTTATCAAATGATTATTATAACCCTTTCTTTTCACAGGATCGTGATCCAGATTATTATCATAATAAGCAAGAGATACTATTGTCATATTTCTTTCTTTAAGAAAGTCATTTAATTTCTCTGCTTCTTCTTTAGTAAAATTTACTACATCTATATCACTTCCTGAATAATCTCTGGAATTAGTTTTAGGCCAGCATGAAACTTCTAATGTTTCAAACCCTACCCTATGAGCCCATTCTATTTTTTCATATATAGACATATCCCCCATAATACCAGTTAAAAATCCTAATTTCATATGAACCTCCATATTTTATTATATTTTAATCATTACCTTTTTTACTTTGGAAAATTACTGCTAAAATTATTATTATTCCCTTTACTAATCCTGATAAAAATGGCGGAATACGTGCTGCTATAAGGATTCCTTCTATCATTTGAAGCATTATAGCTCCTAAGAAAGTTCCCATTATTTTTCCTCTTCCACCACTCATTGATGTTCCTCCAATAGCAACAGCAGCTATTGCATCCAGCTCAAAAGACATTCCTACATTGGCTGCTGTGATAGATGTAAGTCTTGATGAAAGAAGAAATGAAGCTATTCCTGTTAAAAAACCTGTAAGTGTAAAACATAATGTTTTAACTTTTACAACATTTACCCCAGTAAGAAAAGTAGCATTTTCGTTAGAACCAACTGCATACACATATCTTCCAAATTTTGTATATTTAACCAAAATAACCATAAGTATAGTTATAATTATAAAAATTATTGCAAGATTAGGCATTCCCAATATTTTTCCAGCTGCTATTTTTCTAAAACTCATAAGTATTTTCATTTCAACATTAAAAGGTCCACCCTGTCCAAGTTGAACTATTATAGATCTGTAAGCACTCATTGTAGCAAGAGTAACTATAAAAGGTGCCATTTTCCCTTTATTTGTTATAAGTCCATTAACTGTTCCAAGCAAGGCTCCAAACGCCATACAAAATAGGAGCATAATAAATGGACTTTCTGTCCTATTGAGAACAACTACTCCTAATCCTGCTACAAGAGCACATTGTGATCCTACTGATAGATCTATTTGTCCTGATATGATAATGAGAGTCATCCCTAGAGCTATTATCCCTTTAATAGATGATTGGAGCATGAGTGTAGACAGATTTGTCCAAGACAGGAAAGAATGATTTATTGCAGTTGCTATCACAACAAGGACTAAAAAAGAAAATACAAATGTATAATTTGAATATATTTTTTTCATATCTAGATTTTTATTCAACTGACTCATATTTTTTCCTCCATATTTGCTCCTGTAGCATAGTGCATGATATTTATTTCACTGAACTCATCTCTCGTCAGTTCCTTATTTATTCTTCCTTTATACATTATAAAACACCTATCTGCTACTTTATTTATCTCTGGATATTCAGAACTGAATATTATTATTCCTTTACCAGTTTTAGCTAATTCATTAATTATTTTATAGATTTCAAACTTAGCACCTACATCTATTCCTTGTGTAGGATTATCTAAAATTATCACATCAGTATTCAGCTCAAGACATCTTCCAATTATTATTTTTTGTTGATTACCACCTGAAAGTGATGTTATATAATCATTATGGTGTCCAATTTTTGTGGACATCTCTTTTTTTCTTGCATTAAATCTTTTCATTTCCAGCTTATCATCAATAAACATCTTTTTATGTTTTGAAACAAATCTAGACACAGAAAAATTATTAAGTATACTCATATCTTTTATAATAGAACGTTCCTTTCTATTTCTTTGTACCATGCTTATTCCATTTTTTACTGTATCTTTTATACTTTTATACCCAAGTTTTCTCCCATTTACCCATACTTCTCCAGAATCCATTTTGCATACTCCATATAATGCTTCTGCTAATTGATCTCTTCCATCTCCATGTAATCCTGTAATTGCTATAACTTCCCCTTTTTTTAAATCAAAGGATATTTCTTTAAATTTTCCTTCTGAACCTATATTTTTTACTTCCATTAATACTTCATTTGATATTTTTTCTTTTTCTATCTTTTCATTTTCTATACATCTTCCTACTAAAAGTTCAGTAGCTTTTCTTTCATTTATATCTTTGAAATAACCACTTTCTATAAATTTCCCATCCCTAAGTACTGTATATCTATCACAAATACTAAAAAGTTCTGGCATTTTATGAGATATATAAATCATGGCTACCCCTTGTTCTTTCAATCTCCTCATAAGAACAAAAAGCATCTCTATTTCTTTATTAGTTAAAGCTGTTGTTGGTTCATCCATTATTATCAGCTTAGCATCAAAAAGAAGAGCTTTTGCTATTTCTACAAGTTGTTTTCTTGATGTTTCTAAATGTCTTACTTCTGTTTCTGGCTCAATATCCAAATTCATTTTTTCTAAAATTTCTCTAGACTTTTTTATCATCTGTTTTTTATCTAAAAATCCATATTTATTAAGAAGTTCTTCTCCAAGAAAAAGATTTTCATAGACAGTAAGGTCATTTACCAGATTTAATTCCTGGTGTATGAATCTTATTCCCATACCTTGTGTTCTCTTAGTATTAAGATCTTCTATTTTTTTTCCATTAAAAAAAATCTCTCCCTGTGTAGGCGGAAATGTTCCTGCCAGAATATTCATTAGAGTCGATTTTCCTGCTCCATTTTCTCCTAATAATCCATGTATTTCGCCTTTATCCACATTGAGAGAAACATCTTTTAAAGCCTGTACAGGACCAAAACATTTCACTATATTTTTCATCTCTAAAAGCATGACTTTTATCACCTACCCCTTTTTTTAAATAAGGGTGGGAACTCCCACCCTTAAATTGATTTAATCTTAGATTCCACTCTCGTATCTTATCTTCCAATGCTCGCTCTTCATGTAATCTTTATAGTTATTATTATCTATTGTTTCAGTAGGTATAAGATATAATCCAGAGAATGTTTTTCCATCTAATATGTCAGCACCCATCTTAACTGCATCTCTTACCATTGTAGGTGAAAATAGATAAGTTACTTGATCTATTCCAAGGTCTTTTTTAAATATATCAAAAGTTTCAATATTTTCTCTTCTTCCACCAACACCAGTTACAAGTTTAATATTAAGTTTAGCATTTCCACTATAGCTCATTATTGCATCTAATACTCCAAGAACAACTTCGTCATCATGAGTAAATACAGCTTTTATACTTTCTACTTCATCTTTTTTCAAGCTATTAAGAAGTGTTTCCATTTGTTCTTGAGCTTTTGCTCTTTGCCAGTCAGTACTGAATTGTTGAATAATATTAATATTTTTATCAGCAGTTTTTGCAAATCCATCTGAACGTTGTTGAGGAACTGTAGAGTTATCTCCTTTAAATTCAAGGATATTAACTTTTCCTTTTTTCAAATCTTCTGCAAAATATTTATTTAAATATTTTCCAGTTTCTTCTCCTATTGTAAAGTTATCTCCCATAACCTCAGCAGTAGGTGTAAATTCATCAATCAAACGGTCATAGATAATCAATGGAATTTTTGCTTCCATAACTTTCATAGCACCTGATCTTAACTCATTTCCATTATGTGGCCATAAAACAATACAATCAACTTTTTCATTAATTAAAGTGTCTAATTGATTATTTTGTTCAGACGCTTCAGCTGAAGTAAGAAATTTGTATTTGAATCCATTAGCCTTTGAATACTCTTCAGCTGCTGCTCTAGCATGTTTTATACTTTCTCCCAAAAATCCATGAGTTGCATTAGGCATAACTATTCCAAGAACTTTTCCTCCAGCACTTGCAAATGCAGCTACACTTAAAAGCATCAATGCTGCTAATAATGTAAAAAATCTCTTCATCAAATCAATCCTCCTTATATTTTATTAGAGATTTCTCTCTACTTTAAAACAAATTTATTAGTTGTTTCTCTTACTATAAGTTCATGGTCTAAAATAATTTTTTCAGGTTCATTATTCTCCCCAGTTATCTTTCTCACCAAACTTTTTACTGATTCTGCTCCTAATTCATATCCAGGCTGAGACACTGTTGTAAGTGATGGTTCTGTAACTGCTGAAAAATCTATATTGTCAAATCCTATAACTGCTACTTCTTGTGGTATTTTTATATTTTTAGTATTAAGAGCTTTTAATACTCCTATTGCTATCACATCTGATACTGCAAATATTCCTATATCTTTTATTTTTCTGTTATTTAAAATTATATTCATGTGTTTATGAGCTTCTTTTATAGATAATTCATCTAAAAGTATTTCATTTTCTTTTTTAAATTCCAATCCATTGTCACTCATAGCTTTTATCAATCCTTCTCTTCTCAAAGTAGAATATGTATAATCTTTTTTCATTGAAAAAAGATATATTTCTTTCTTTCCTATCGAAATAAGATGACTGACAGCTTCATATGCAGCTTTTTCATGATCTATAGTTATATAGGTAAGTCCATTTTCTTCTATATATTCACTACACTGAACCATCTTTCTGAAAACGTTTTCATCTTTTATTTTTTCCATTATTTTCTCTTTAGCTATTTTTTCCATAAGAATTATTCCATCTACCAATTTAGTATTTAATAGATTCAAATAATCTAACAACTGTGCTTCTGATGAATAACTGCTCCCTAATATAATATTATAACCCATACTTTTAGCAGTTACTTCTACTCCTTCTAGAATAGCTGAATAATAGGGATTTGATATTTCTGGAACTATTATAAGTATCATATTGCTCTTTGTTCTTTGCAGACTGCTTGCCATAAAATTAGGTGTGTAATTAAGTTTTTTTATAGCTTCTTCCACCTTTTCTTTTGTTTCTTTTTTTACTTTTCTCCCATTTATTACCCTTGAAACAGTAGCTAATGAAACTCCTGCATACTCTGCTACATCATTTATTTTCATTTTATTATGCACCTCTTTTTTAAAACGTTTTCATTTCTCCTGTTGATAAATTATATAACTCATTATCTATACTTTGTCAATAGTTTTTTAAACGTTTTTTTCTATTTCATTACATTTATTTCCAATTATTCTCATAAATCTTTCTAAAATTCCTCTACAGTATTTAATACTCTCAAAATATATTGTTGATTTTTTATAAAAAATAATATATTATTTACTAAGATAGTAAATAATATATTTAAGGATGATGATATGATATTTCAAAGAACTGAACTTTTGATAGGAAAAGAAAACCTTGAAAAACTTCAAAATTCACATGTTATTGTGTTTGGAGTAGGAGGAGTAGGTGGCTTTGCTATAGAGGCTTTAGCCAGAGCTGGAGTTGGCGAAATATCTATTGTAGATTTTGATACTGTAGATATTACCAATCTTAACAGACAGATTATAGCCTTACAAAATACTATAGGAAAATTAAAAACTTCTGTTATGAAAGAAAGACTTCTTTCTATAAATCCAAATATAAGGGTACATGAATATCCAGAAAAATTTTCAATAGAAAATTATGATAAATTTTTTAAAAATAAGAAATATGATTATATAGTTGATGCAATTGATTTAGTAACTTCAAAATTAGCTTTGGCTGAAATAGGACAAAATAGTGATACTCCACTTATTTCTTCTATGGGAACTGGTAATAAAATTGAACCTACAATGCTTGAAGTAACTGATATCTATAAAACTTCTGTATGTCCTTTAGCTCGTGTTATGAGAAAAGAATTAAAAAATAGAAGAATAAAAAAATTAAAAGTGGTTTATTCAAAGGAGCTTCCTAGAAAACCTGAAAATGAAACTGGAAGCAGAGAAAAAAAAGTAAATGTTGGAAGTATCTCTTTTGTTCCTTCCAGTGCGGGTCTTATAATAGCAAGTGAAGTTGTAAAAGATATCTGTAATTTATAGGAGGAAAAAATGAAAAAAATAGGAATTTTTTATGGAACAACATCTGGAAATACTACTGGTATAGTAGATGAGATAGAATTTTATCTTAGAAAGGATGATTATCAGACATATAATGTAGCTGATGGAATATCTGAAATGAAAGATTATGAAAATCTTATTCTTGTATCTCCAACTTATGGAGTTGGAGAACTTCAAGAAGATTGGAATAATGTCTTTGAAGAGTTTAAGAATATAGATTTTACTGGTAAAACTGTTGCAATAGCAGGACTTGGAAATCAATTTGCTTTTGGTGAATCATATGTTGGAGCTATGAAGATACTTTATGATACAGTTGTAAAAAATGGTGCTAAAGTTATTGGATTCACTTCTACTGAAGGATATCGTTATGAGGAAACTGAAGCAGTTGTAGACGGAAAATTTATAGGTCTTGCTCTTGATGAGGGAAATCAAGGAAATGATACTCCTGATAGAATCAAAGCTTGGGTAGAAAAAATCAAATCATATTTCAATTAAAATTAAAGAGGTTGACTAATAAGCTAAGATAAATTTTAGAAATTTGGAAATTAGAAAGGCTTGTGTAATTAATGAAGTAAGTAAAACATGAAAAACAATATATCTGAACATAGTGAGTTTACTGTTTTTAGTTTTAGGAACGAAATTAATAACAAACCTTTCTACTGGAAAAATTCTAAAATTATACTTTTCTTGATAAATCAACCTCTTTTTTATTTATATTACTTATTTACTTTTACTCCAAATACAACCTTTTCTCCATTTACATTAAATTCTCCTGTAAATCCATCTGCTTCTCCAAAGATTATTTCATCTGTAAGAGTATCATGCTTAATTTCTTCAGCATTTCTTTCAATTATTTCTTTAATTTTATCATTATCTTTTTCATAGAATGTAATATGATCTGTTACATCAAAATCTGCCTCTTTACGCATAGATTGAATTTTACTGATAATTTCTCTTACAAATCCTTCTTCTAGCAATTCAGGAGTAAGTTTAGTATCAAGTACAACAGTTATTCCTCTATCTTCAAGTGGCATATATCCTTCTGTTTGTGCTGTTTCTATCAAGAGGTCATCTACAGTAAGAGATGCTTCTTCTCCATCAGCTAATTTAAGAACTAAAACTCCATTAGCATCTAACTCTTTTTTACCTTTGCTTCCATCCATTTCTGCCAGAAGAGTACGAATTTCATTTACTTTTTTTCCATATTTTTGTCCCAATACTTTTAATTGAGGCTTAAAAGTATATGAAGTAAATTGTGATGTATCTTCTACAAAATGAATTTCTTTAATATTAAGCTCTTCTTTTATAATATTCTGATAAAGTTCTCCAACTTTATGTCCAGCTTTTACATATATATTAGCTATTGGCTGTCTATTTTTGATATTAGCTGCATTTCTTGCTGCTCTTCCTAAAGTAACTACTTGAAGAACTTCTTCCATATCATCTTCTAAAGCTTTATCTATAAATTCTTCATGTACTTCTGGAAAGTCAGTTAAGTGAATACTTTCAGGTGCATTTTTATCTATACTGCATACCAGATTACGATAGATTTCTTCTGTCATAAATGGAATCATTGGTGCAGCTGCTTTTGAAATAGTGACAAGTGCTGTATATAAAGTCATATATGCTGTAATTTTATCATCAGTCATATCTTGTACCCAGAAACGCTCCCTGCTTCTTCTTACATACCAGTTGCTTAATTCATCTACAAAGTCCTGAAGAAGTCTTGCAGCTTCAAGAAGCTTGTAATCAGCAAGATTTTCATCCACACCTTTTACTACTGTATTCAATTTTGAAAGAAGCCATTTATCCATAATAGTTAGTTTATCTTTATCTAAAGTATATTTAGTAGCATCAAATTGGTCTATCTCAGCATAAAGAACAAAAAAAGCATATGTATTCCACAATGTAGACATAAACTTACGTTGACCTTCCTGAACTGCTTTTCCATGAAATCTATTAGGAAGCCAAGGAGCTGAGTTTATATAAAAATACCAACGAATAGCATCTGCACCATAAGTAGCAAGTGCTTCAAATGGATCTACTGCATTTCCCTTAGATTTAGACATTTTTTGTCCATTCTCATCTTGTACATGTCCCAGCACAATTACATTTTTATATGGTGCTTTATTAAAAATTAATGTAGATATAGCAAGAAGTGAATAGAACCATCCTCTTGTTTGGTCAACAGCTTCTGAAATAAAATCTGCTGGAAATTGTTTCTCAAATAAATCTTTATTTTCAAATGGATAATGGTGTTGTGCAAAAGGCATCGATCCTGAATCAAACCAGCAGTCAATAACCTCTGGTACTCTTTTCATCTGTTTACCACAATGAGGACAAGTAATAGTTACTGCATCTATATATGGACGGTGAAGTTCTATTTCCTCTGGACAATTAGAAGACATAGATTTGAGTTCTTCTATACTTCCAATAGCATGGTTATGTCCACATTCACATTCCCATACATTTAAAGGTGTTCCCCAATAACGATTACGACTGATTCCCCAGTCCTGAACATTTTCAATCCAATCTCCAAAACGACCTTTTCCTATACTCTTTGGTATCCAATTAATACTGTCATTATTTCTTATCAAATCCTCTTTTACAGCTGTCATTTTGATGAACCAAGACTCTCTTGCATAATAAATAAGAGGTGTATCACATCTCCAACAATGAGGATAATTATGTTCAAATACAGGGGCATCAAATAAAAGACCTTTCTCCTCTAAAGTTTTTAGAATATCTTTATCTGCTTTTTTACAAAATACTCCTGGCCAAAGTGTTTCTTCTGTCATTTCTCCTTTTGAATCAACTAATTGTACAAATGGCAGATCATATTTTCTTCCTACATTAGCATCATCTTCTCCAAATGCAGGAGCTGTATGAACTACTCCAGTACCATCAGTTAGTGTAACATAAGTATCACAAGTTACATACCAGCATTTTTTATCTGGTTTTACAAAATCAAATAAAGGTACATATTCCTTGTATTCTAAATCTTTCCCTTTATATCTCTCTAAAATTGTAAAGTTTTCTTTTAAAACTGCTGGAACTAAAGCTTCTGCCATGTAGTATGTATATCCTTCATGCTGAACTTTTACATAAACTTCATTTGGATTTACACAAAGAGCTACATTGGAAGGAAGTGTCCATGGAGTTGTTGTCCATGCAAGGATATAAGCATCCTCATCTTTTACCTTAAATCTTACCACAGCTGATCTTTCTTTTACATCTTTATATCCCTGTGCTACTTCATGGCTTGATAGTGGTGTTCCACATCTTGGACAATATGGTACAATTTTAAATCCTTTATATAGTAATCCTTTCTCCCATATTTGTTTTAAAGCCCACCATTCAGATTCGATAAAATTATTATCATAAGTTACATAAGGTTTTTCCATGTCTGCCCAAAAACCTACTGTTTTAGAAAAGTCTTCCCACATTTCCTTATATTTCCATACACTTGTTTTACACTCTTCAATAAATGGTTGCAATCCATAGCTTTCTATTTGATCCTTACCATTTATTCCTAATAGCTTTTCTACTTCTAACTCCACAGGAAGTCCATGTGTATCCCATCCTGCTTTCCTTGGTACATCATATCCCTTCATAGTTCTGTATCTGGGAACCATATCTTTTATTACACGAGTTAAAACATGTCCTATATGTGGTTTTCCATTAGCTGTAGGAGGTCCATCATAAAAAGTATATGTATCATCTCCTTTTCTTAATTCAAGACTTTTTTCAAAAATTTTGTTCTCTTCCCAATATTTTTCAATTTCTTTTTCTCTCTCTACGAAGTTTAGGCTCGTAGACACTTTTTTATACATAAATACCCTCCTGATATAAAGTTTAGATTATAATAAAAAAGACAGCTATGCAGGCTGTCTTCAACTTTTAATTTATTTCCCTTAAGAAGAATAACTTAGACTACATAAAATAATATCTATAATATTTTATTGAAAGCATATTATTGATATTATTATAATTATAGCAGCTCTTAAAGTCATTTTCTTCTCCTTAGTATATTTTCTATGTACAATATATCACATATCATATACAAAAGTAAACCCCATTTTGAATTTCTTTGACTGTAAATTCTAAAATAATTTAAAATTTATATAAATTTTTTTCATTATTTTTTACTTTGAATCTATTTTTATTTCAAAGCTTTTTCTTCCTAAAAATCTATTTTGTTATCTTTCAAAAACTTTTTTATACAATACTTCCCTTACTATTTTCAAACCATATAATTTATTTAACTTTCTATACTATATTTTAGTTATTCTTACTTTTATTTTCTTATACGATATTATCAAAAGAGGAACACTTACTGTCATACATAAAAGTTCTCCCAATGGAAGAGCCAGCCATAAACCTTTTTCTCCCAAAAACACTGGCAGTATAAAAAGCAATCCTGCAACACATACAAGTGAACGACACATTGCTACAGCTGCTGATTCCATAGGTTTTTCTACAGCTGTTAAAAAAGAGCTGATTATAACATTTACAAATGAAAATAGATATTGAAATACTACAAAATTTAAAGCTCTTCCAGTCAATGCCATCAAGTCAGTATTATCTTTTGAAAATACTTTTATAATAGGAGCATTATTAAACTTCATTACAAAGAAAAAGAAAAACCCTATACTCCCTCCTGTAATAAATGCTGTTTTCATTACCTTATGTATCTGTTCCATTCTTCTTGCTCCAAGATTATAGGAAACTATTGGCTGAAGTGCCTGAGATAGTCCAAAAAGGCATATATTTACCACAGTATTTACATAAAAAACTATAGTTAATGCTGATACTCCTATTTCACCTATTCTTCTGATAAGTATATAATTAAAAATAAAAGTGGCAAGGGCACTTGATACCATTGTCAGCATTTCAGAACTTCCATTATATAATATTTTTCCCAAAAGAATCCTATTCCCATTAGGTTTTACTATTTTAAGTCTGCTTCTATCTTTAAAATAATTCCACATAAGAACAATACCAGCTGTTCCATTGGCTATTGTTGTAGCAAGAGCTGCTCCAAACACTCCCATATCCATTTTTACTATAAAAAAATAATCCATCAAAACATTTCCTGCAAGACATATAATACAACTTAAAAATACAAGATTTGGTTTTCCTGCTATTTTTATAAATCCCTCTGTAAATATTGGAATATTATATGGTATATTCAATACCAGCATAGTTAATAAGTAAGATTTTACCAATGGAACAAGTATTTCTGTAGCTCCTAAAACATTTATTATACCATTTATAAAAAGAAACCCCAAAATGGATATACTGCCTAAAAATACTACAAATATTTGAAGAGTAAATGACATTATTTCATTAGCTCTTTTAAACTTGCCTTTTCCTAAAGCAATTGAACAGTACACCCCTCCACCAGCTGCTATCATGAGAGCTATACTGTTTGTAAATAATATTATTGGCATAGAAAGATTAATAGCTGCTAAACCTGAAGCACCTTGTGTATTAGCTATAAATATTCCATCTACCATCATTTGTATGGATACTATTAACATTCCTATTATACTTGGAACAGCAAATCTAAAAAATAATCTGCTTACATTCTTGCTTTCTAATTCATTACTCATTTTCTCACCTTCTCTATAATAAAAGAAAAAGACAACTTAAAAGCTGGTATCCCTCTTAAGTTATCTTTCCCTTAAAACTTTGGAAACTCTTTTGATTCTTTTATAAATTCCACTAATGTTTTTAAATTTACCTTTGGATGGTTAGCGGAAACTCCCACTATTGTTCCTTCTACTATTGGTGCATCCACTATTTCTACTTTTATTTCATCTTTTAGTCTTTCTTTTGCTGTTTCTGCATTCATTACTGAACTTCCAAGATCACAAAGTATTACTACTCCATCACCTTGATTTGCTTTTTTTATTGCTCTGGCAATTACTTCAGGACAGGTCCCATATCTATTATCTTCTTCTGTTCCACCACCATTTTCCAACATAAAATTACTATTTTTAAGCTCCATACAAAAATTGATTATCTCTTGTGAAAGTTTAGGATTATGTGCTACTACTACTATTCCTACCATATTTCCCCCATAGAAACTTATATTTTTATACTAACCTATACAACTTTTTCTATTTAATTATCAATAGCTTAAATTCTTTTTTATCTTTTATATTATACCATAAATTTTATATATAATGATATTTTTTTTTTGAAAATAATAAAGGAAATTTTTAAAATCACAAAGATAATAAAAATTTCCTTCATCTCTAATATTATTTTCTTATTACAATCTAAATCAGCTGGCAAATCTTGCTGTTTTTTCCATATTTATATTATCAAAAATTTTTTCAAGATATTTAAATGTATAGTCAAGGTTATATGTTTTTATATTAATATCTTTTCCATTGTAGTTAAAGTTTATATTAAAAATTTTATTTTCAGAAGAAACATTACATATTAGTTTTACTGTCTTAAATGAAGTTTCCCATTTTTTATTTTTTATTAATATTTTCATATTCTTTACCCCCTTTACTATATCTAAAAATAGAACTATCTATATATATTTATATATTAATATATGATGTCGATTTTGTCAACTCTTTTTTATTTTTGTTGTAAAATTTTTATTTTTATATTATAATTATTTATATATAGATATAGGAGGTGCAGCATGAACTTTAAAACCTTTTTAAGAAACAGAAGAGAAGAAATGGGTTACAGTCAAAATAAGTTAGCTAAAACAATTGGAATTACCCAATCATATTATAATACAATTGAAAGAGGAGAGGTAAAAAATCCTCCTAGCGAAGAGATACTTGACAAAATGATAGCAATATTACAATTCAATGATAAGGAGGCTGCTGAATTCAAATATTTAGCAGCAATTGAAAGAACTCCTGCAATAATATTAGAGGAACTTAAAAAATTAGCAAAACAAAAAGATATAGCTCCAAAAGTTGATATATCTGAATTAAAAGATTTAGATAACTATATTCCTCTTTATTCAAGAATAAGTGCTGGAATAGGAGTATTTACAGAAGAGGAACCTGTAGATTTTATCTCTATACCTGGAGTAAGGAATATTGAAACTCTTTTTGCTGTCAATGTGAAAGGGGATTCTATGGAGCCTACTATTAAAAATTCCTCTATTATCCTTTGCAGAAAAGGTGTGGAGGTTAGAAATGGTGAAATAGGAGCTTTTATTGTAAATGAAGAATCATATGTCAAAAGGCTAAAAGTTACTGGAAATTATATTGCTCTTATAAGTGATAATCCTAATTATCAACCTATTTATATTGGTCCTGGAGAAGAATTTAGTGTTGTAGGAAAAGTATTAAAAGTTATAAATGATATTCAATAAAAGTAAAAAAGACTGGAATTTGATAATAATCCAGTCTTTTTATATTTTTCTATTTCATCTTACTGTTGATTTTATCCATTTATCTCCATGTAATCTTATCAGACAAGCTACCATTTTCAATGGCGTTTCAAGTCTAAGTATAATAAGGACCAGTGCTGGATTCAAATGCCACTTAAATGCAGCTGCAAATCCTATTGGAATCAAGCACCATAAAAATGATATATCTACTGTTGCTGCAAATTTTGTATCTCCACTTCCCCATAATATTCCACCTATAATAGGAGCTGCAACTGCTCTAAACATGGTAATGAAAGCATAAGCAAGCATAAAATGTTTAGCTAATTTCAATGTTGCTGGCTGTAAACTATAAAATGAGAAAAATGGTCCGCTTACAGTTAATAAAAATGCAGCAGTTATCACACCACATACAGCAAAAAATTTAACTAAAGCCTTAGAGGCTTTTTTTGCCATATCAAATTCTCCTGCTCCAATATATCTTCCCATAATTACAGCAGAAGCACTTCCTACTCCCTGTACAAAAGAGAGAGCAAACTGGTGAAGTACATTACATATACTATTAGCTGCTACTACTGCCTCTCCCATATGTCCTAAGATAGCTGAGTGGATTGAGAGTCCTGTTCCCCAGAACAGTTCTCCAATTATTACAGGAAGTCCATATTTTATCATATCTTTAAATAATATTCTGTCATACAATTTTAGCATTATAAGTTTAAATTTCAGCACTTTTTCATATTTTTTCAAATATATTATTACAAGAACCACTTCAACACCTCTTGCTATTACAGTTCCCAAAGCAGCTCCAATTATACCCATTCTTGGAAATCCAAAATGTCCAAAAATGAATATATAATTAAAAAATACATTTGTAAAAAAAGAAACTGTGTATATCCAGAGAGAAAGTTTTACATCTTGTAAACTTCTCAATACTATGAGAAATGTTGTAGTTATTCCAAAACATATATATGAAACAGCAACTACTCTAAGATATCTACTTCCTTCCTCTATTACTGCTGCTTCTGGAGTAAATATCTTCATTACTGCAGAAGGAAATATCAAAAGTATCAAAGTAAATATAATACTTAAACCTAATGATAATTTTAACACCATTGCTGCTATTTTTCTTAAACTTTTTAAATCTCTTTTTCCAAAATACTGGCTGCATAGAACTCCTGCTCCACATCCCAACCCAGACACAAGTAGAGAAAACAGAAAAAACACCTGCCCTGCAAGACTTGAAGCTGATAATATTGTTTCCCCAAGACTCCCCAGCATAAGTGTATCCATCATATTTACACTATATGAAATTATATTTTGAAATGCTATAGGCATGGTTATTGCCAAAAGATTTTTATAAAAAGTTCTATCCAAGATTACTCTCCCCCAATAAATGTTTCAATAATCATCTAAAATATATAAATCCCCCTGCTCTTCCTGAATTTTCTTTATCTCTTCTAAAAGATTGGAATCTTTTATCTCTGAATGTGCAATAGTTATTTAATATTATTTTAGATTTATCTATTCCATTTGATATTAAATTCAGATAATTAAATTTCTGATTATCAAAGTATAATTTTCCATTTTTTTCTACAAAGCTTTTAGCCACTATATCATTTGAAAATTTTTCCATAAAAAGTTCTTTAAATTCCTGCCCAACTTCATAATTATTCTGTCCAATACCTATTCCAAAGGCAAAATAAACATCCTTTCTGGATGTTCCATAATTTTCTTCCATTAGTCTTATGGTCTCTAAACCTATTTCTTGTAAAGTTCCTTTCCAACCAGAATGTACCAGTCCTATCACTTCTTTTACAGGATCATAAACATATACAGGAAGACAATCTGCATATTTAGTAAAAATCACTATATCTTTTCTAGCAGTTATAAAGCCATCTGTATTTTCAAAATATTCCTTATCTATTTCTTTTATTATCTGTATATTCTTACTATGAGTTTGATATCCAGATATAAGTTTTCTATCTCCAAGGTTAAAATCTTTTATAAGTTCCTCACGTGTTTTCTGTTTTGCATTTCCATAAGATATATCAGTAAATATAGTTCCTATTCCCATATCTTCAAATTCTCTTATTATTAAATGATTTCCTTTATCTTCAAACATGTTTTACCTCTTTTTATATAAGATTTTTCTTAACATTTAAAACTTTTTTTAAATTTTCGGTTAATTTTTTAAATCCATCAAAATTCAATGATTGAACTCCATCAGATACTGCATATTCTGGATTTTCGTGTACTTCCACCATTGCTCCATCTGCTCCAGCTATTACTCCTGCTAATGTTACAGGTTCTACCAGATTTCTTCTTCCAGTTCCATGACTTGCATCTATTATTATTGGCAGATGTGATTTTTCTTTTATCAGTGGAATAGCATTTATATCGACAGTGTTTCTAGTTATTGTTTCAAAAGTTCTTATTCCTCTTTCACACAATATTATTTCTTTATTTCCATATGCAACTATATATTCAGCTGCCATCAAAAGATCCCTCATAGTTGCACTGAGTCCTCTCTTTAAAAGTATGGGCTTTCCACATTTTCCCAACATTTTAAGCAAACTAAAATTCTGCATATTTCTTGCTCCAACCTGAAGTATATCAGCATATTTAGATATGAGAGAGATATCTTGAGTATCCATTACTTCTGTTACCACCAAAAGATCATATTTATCAGCTGCTTCTCTCATGTATTTGAGTCCTTCTTCTCCCAGGCCTTGAAAATCATATGGAGATGTTCTTGGCTTAAAAGCTCCCCCTCTCAACACTTGAGCTCCATATTTCTTTACTTTTTCAGCTATATCAAATATAGATTTTCTGCTTTCCACAGCACAAGGTCCTGCCATAAGCATGAAATTGCCCCCACCTATTTTTCTTCCTTTTATATCTATTACAGTATCTTCTTTTTGGAACTCTCTACTGACAAATTTATAACTTTTTCCAATAGGAACCATTTCATCTACTCCATCAAAAGATAGAAGTACATCTAAATCAACATTTTTCTTATTTCCCATTATACCTATTTTAAGTATTTCTTCATCTTCTGTTATAATTATTCCTAATCCATTATTTTTAAGAAATTCTATTATTCTCTCTTTTTCATGTTCACCAATATTTTTTTTAGTTTTTATGTACATAATTACCTTCCAGTTAAATATTTAAGATATCAATTGACTAAAATCCAAACTTTTTCTTTTTAGGTTGAGGAAAACTTTTCAGTGGCATAATATAAGTTATTCCAGGATTTAAATCTATTCTCATTTTTACACAGTCTTTATTTTTAGAAAAAAACTGTCTTATCTTAGTTTTTATCACAGCTTCCCCATCTAAAAACTTTGAACCATATCCATGTATCACTTTTATTTCTTTTCTCTCGCCTTTTTTATATAAAGCATTATATTTGGTTATGAAAACTCTCAGAGCATCATCAAAATTCATTTGATGAAGATCAATCTCATTATACATTTCAAAAGTATCTCCTAATTTTTTTTACAAAAAAGCCTGTCAAAAACTTTAGCCTTATTTAATAGAATATCATAATTTACAAAAAAATAAAAGAGATATATCCTCTTATGGAAATATCTCTTTTAACTTTATTTAAAATAATACTTTTTAATCATTTATTGAATTTTATAATAGAAAATCTGCTGAACTTAAAATCATATTAAATTATAAATCTCTCTCCAATTTAATTTCGTAAATTGGTTCATCACACCATCCAGTTTCCTTAAATCTTTCTGTTTCATAAAAGCCTTGCTGATTATAAAATGACAATGCTCTACCTAAATTACTTGCTGTCCAAAGAAAAATATGTTTATATTCCCATTTTATAGCAAATTCAAGAAATTTATCCATCAATGCTCTTCCTACACCATATTTTCTATATTCTTTATCTACAATAAACCAACGAAGCTGCCCTTCACAAGGTTTATTAGAATCAGGAGTAATCAAGGCTATTGCCCCAATAGGTTTTCCTTCTGCTTCAGCAATCCAGATATTTTCTCTTTTCCATTTTGTTTCTGCTAAAAAATCAATTACAGTTTTTTCTACGTAATTATAAAAACTTCTTTTTACATATCCATATTCATTTGAATAGATATCCCAATGTTTTTCAATAACAAATTCCATATCTTCTTTTTTAAAGTCTCTAATTTTAAATTCCATGACTCCCCCTTATGCAACTAAATGATGTTTTTAATATTTATTTTTGAAATTTAATTATAACTACTTACATTATACTAAATAATTTTAAAAATAAATCAATTATTTTATATTTGTTATAAAATTTTATTTTTATGGCTTTATTATGGTAACAATATCAATACATAATTTTTATATATACTTATATACAATTAATTTTTTATATCTTTTATCAATATTATGCATTTATTAATTATACTTTAAAAGTAGTTTTTTAGTTTTAATTTCCTTTAAAAATAATATTTTATATATATTCAGCATATACTCTGTTTTTAAAAATAAAATTATTTAGTTTTCAAAGTTTATGTTATATTATAATTAGTAAAACAAAATAAAGGAGGATATTTATGAAAAAAATCGTAACAATTTTGTTAACAACTTTTAGTACAATGCTTTTTGCTTTTACTAACTCTCAAGAAATCAATGGTGTCAAATATGACTTTAATTTTGATAAAGCTCCACAGAGAGCTGTAAGCATGTCTCAATTTACTACAGAAATAATGCTGAAATTAGGACTTAAGGATAATATGGCTGGAACAGCATTTTTAGAGGAAGAAATATATCCTGCTGTTGCCTCTGCTTATAAAGAAGTACCAGTATTAGCCGATAAATGGCCTTCTTTGGAAGAACTTTTGGCTGCTGATCCTGATTTTGTTACTGGATGGGAGGTAGCTTTTAAAAAAGGTGTAGATTCAAAAATGATTGCTAAAAACAAAATTAATATGTTTGTGCCTCAATCTTCAATAGATTTTAATGCTGATTTAGATACTTTATTCAATGATTTTTTAATGTTTGGAAAAATCTTTAATAAAGAAAAAGAAGTTCAAGATTATGTAAATGCTGAGAAAGTGAGAGTTGAAAAAATAAAGGAAGGTACTGCTGGTAAAAAAGAATTTACTTATTTTATTTATGATTCTGGAACTGATAAAGCATTTACTGTCTTTGAAGGATTCACACCAAATCTTTTAAAATTGATAAATGGTAAAAATATTTTATCTGGTAAAGGTGTAGAAAAAACTTGGGGTGAAACAAGCTGGGAAGATGTAATAGCTGCTGATCCTGATTATTTTATAATAGTAGATTACAGTACTGGAATAAGAGAAGAAACTGATTCAGAAAGCAAAATAAAAGCTATTAAAGCTAATCCTAAACTAAATGAACTTAAAGCTGTAAAAAATGATAAATTTATAAGAGTAAAACTAGCTGAAATAGTTCCTGGAATAAGAAATGTAGACTTTTTTGAAAAAGTAGCAAAGGAAGTATATCAAGTAAATGAATAAAAAAAATAAAATATTGGTTTTAATCCTTCTATCAATAATAACCTGCATTTTATGTGTAGGATTTGGTTCAGTTAAAATACCAAGCAACTATGTTTTTAAAATAATTATAAACAAAATAATGAGAACTGATTATTTTTCTGCTGAATGGAAAAAAACTATTGAAAATATAATATGGAATATAAGGGTACCTAGAGTAATACTGGCTTTCATTACAGGAGCTTCTCTTTCTTTAGTTGGAATAATAATGCAGACTATAACAAAAAATAATCTTGCTGAGCCTTATATATTAGGAATATCCAGTGGAGCTTCAACTGGTGCAGTTTCTGTTATAATTCTTAGTAATTCCTATGCGTTTCTGAAATTGATAACAATAGAACAGGGAGCATTCATTGGTGCTCTCCTTTCTATTGCTGCTGTTTTTCTTATAAGTTCAAAGGAAATTTTCAATGGAAGCAGTCTAATATTAACTGGTGTAGGAGTATCTGCATTTTTTTCAGCCTGTACAACTGTTATTATATACAGCAGTAAGAATAATTCTCAATTAGTAACTGCAATGTTCTGGATGACAGGAAGTTTAAGTTCAGCTTCATGGGATGAACTTTTTTATCCTTCTCTATTTTTATTAATTATTTTTGTTATAATGATTATTTATTCATATGAACTGGACATTCTTCTCATGGGAGACAGTAGTGCTAAGGCATTAGGTATTAATACAATATGGATAAAGTTGTTCTTGATAATCATATCTACTCTCCTTGTATCAGTAGTGGTTTCTCTTACAGGTATAATTGGCTTTATAGGGCTGGTAATCCCACATATTTCAAGAAAAATAATAGGATACAAGCATAAATCTTTAACTCTTTTTTCAGTTTTTGCTGGAGGTCTTTTTTTAGTGCTTTCTGATACATTTGCCAGAACATATTTTTCTCCAGAAGAAATGCCTATTGGGGTAATAACAGCATTTTGTGGAACTCCTCTATTTCTTTGGATAATAAGAAAGAATTATTCATATGGAGGGAAAGAATGATACAGATAAAAAATTTGTCCTATATGCAAAATGGAAAATATATTTTAAAAAATATAAATATTACTATAAAGCAAAATTGTGTTACAGGAATACTTGGACCTAATGGTTCAGGAAAAACTACTCTTTTAAAACATATAATTAAAGAACTTACAAGTAAAAATAATATTTTTATTGATGGAGAAAATATTGAAAAAATTCCAAGAAAAAACTTTGCGAGAAAAATCTCTTTTGTGGAACAAAGTTTTACTGGAATAGAAGAAATAACAATAGAGGATATTGTGAAAATGGGAAGATACCCATATAAAAAAGCTTTTTTTGACTATAGCAGCAATGATAAACTTATAATAGATGAAACACTTTATCAATTTCAATTGGAAGACTTAAAAGATAAAAGAGCTGGAAAAGTATCTGGCGGAGAATTAAAAAGAGCTTTTATTGCAAAAGCATTTGCTCAGCAAAGTGAAATTATGCTTTTAGATGAACCTATAAATCATTTGGATATAAAACATCAATTAGATTTAATGAAGCTTTTAAAAAGTATGAAAAATAAGACAATTATTTTTTCTATACACAATATTGACCTAGCCCTCAAATTCTGTGATGATATAATTCTCATGAAAGATGGTGAAATTACAGCTTATGGAAAAACTCAAAAAGTATTAACTCCTGAAACAATTAAAGAAATCTTTGAAGTAGAAACTACTATAAAAAATATAGAAAATGAAGATATTATCATTTATAATAAGTAAGAAATGTACATTACCAATAAACAAAATGAATATTTTAAATTTTTTAATTTTGAATAAATTATTAAAGATATTATTTTTTATAGACCTATATTTTAATTTAAAATTAAAATATCCCTGCTATAAAGTATTTTTACAAATCAAAATATTAAATCAAATAAATTTAATAATCATTTGATTAAAGGTGGTATAATAAAATATTTTAACTTAGAAAATGCAATCTCTATCAAAATTTACTATTTTTATATATTTGTTAAACTAAAATAGCCCAATTAAGGGCTATTTTAAGTTTAAACTACACAGAATTAAATATTATATATTTAGTCATATATAATCAATAAAATCTTATATCAACTACAAAAATACTAAGACTCCCACCAATAATTTTCTAGTTGGCGAATAAAAATTATTAGTGGGAAAATTAAATTGACATATATCACATTACTGGGGGGTAATGTAATTAAGAATATCTTCTTAACATAATTATATAATATAAATATTTTTTTATGCAATAATATATTAAATAAATAATTATATAAGTTTTAGACTTTAAAAATTAACTTAATAAATGTGATTTTATAAAAATAAACAAAAAAATAAGATTTAAAATAAAATAATTAAATATATTATATTTATAAAAGTTACTATATCAGTGTAAAAAATAGAAAAATTAATTAAAAAAAGAAATTTTTAAATTATAAAAAATATATACAAATAAATATAATATATTATTGCATTTATTTAGTTTATAATATATAATTAAAATAATAGAAAAAAAGATTCCAGTGATAAATACAGATTTTTAATACAAAGAAGATTATTAATCTTTCCTTATAAAGATTGTAAAGTAATATATATCTGTCTTAAAATATTATGTTTATATAAGTAATAAACACCAACAATGGAGTTGATTTTTATTATAAAGACAAAAAAGAACAGCAATGAAGCTGTTCTTTTTTGCATATTATTATTTATAAGTAAAAAGTTTTATATTACCAGATATTTTATTATTATCTTTGATTTTATTTTTTTCAACTTCTTCTTTAATCAAATGACAAGCTATTTTATGTCCAATGCCAATTTCTTCCAGTACTGGTTTTTCTATTCTGCATATTTCTATTGCTGATTTACATCTATTCACAAAGGGACATCCCTTTGGAATATTTAGTGGACTTGGAACTTCTCCCTCCAATAATTCTAAATTATCTTTAGAATTCATATCCAAAGTAAACACTGCATTTACTAAAGCCTTTGTATATGGATGAAGTGCTTCTTTTTTCACTCTCTGTCCTGGCAGAATTTCCATTATATTTCCTAAATACATAACAACAACTTCATGAGAAAAAGATTGAACCAAAGCCAAATCATGACATACAAAGACTATGCTTAAACCTTTTTCTTTTTGTAATTTTTTTAGTAATTCTATAATACTGCTCTGTATGGAAACATCTAAGGCTGATGTTGCTTCATCACATATCAATATTTGGGGATTCAATGAAAGAGCCCTTGCTATTCCTATTCTTTGAAGCTGCCCTCCACTTACATTATGAGGATATGAATACAGATATTCTTTAGAGAGCTCCACCATTTCCAATAACTCCTCAGCTTTTTGTTTTTTATCTTTATTTGATAATAATCCATAATTCATCAAAGGTTCAGTAATGATATCTATAATTTTCATCTTAGGATTAAATGATGCCATTGAATCTTGAAAGATCATCTGCATATTTTTTCTATGTTCCCATATTTCCTTTTTTGAAAAATGTGCTATATCTCTATTTTCATAGATTATACTGCCTGAACTTACTTCTTCAAGCTGCATCAGCATTCTTACAAAAGTAGATTTTCCGCAGCCACTTTCTCCTACTATTCCTAAAGTTTTCCCTTTATAAATGTTTAAATTTATATCATTACATGCTATTAAAGATTGGTTCTTTGCTGTAGTAAATATTTTAGAAACCCCTTTTGTTTTCAGTATCAAATCTGACTCCTTACACAGCATATCCTTCCTCCAATTTTGGGACAGAGTCTAATAATAATTTTGTATAATCACTGTTTGGAAAATTCAATATCTGTTCAGGCTTACCTTTTTCTACAATATCCCCATCTTTCATTACTATTATATTATCTGACATATATGATGCTACTCCCAAATTATGAGTTACAATTATTATACTTGTTTTATATATATCTCTTAAGTTTATTAATTCCTGCACAATCTGTGCCTGTGTTGTAACATCTAAAGCACTAGTAGGCTCATCAGCTAGTAATATTTTAGGATTGAATGTCATTGCCATAGCAATTCCTATTCTTTGGCACATTCCTCCACTTAGTTGATAAGGATAGCTCCTCATTATATTTTCGGGATCAGGAAGTTTCATTTTTTTCAGCATTAATTCAGCTTTTTTTCTTGCTTCCTCTTTTGAGCAATTCGAATGATATTGAATATACTCGATGTATTGGCTGCCTATTTTTCTAATTGGATTTAATGTATTGCGGCAATCCTGAAAAACCATAGTTATATTTTTTCCTCTGTTTTTTTTTAATGTTTCTCTATTACCATCAAGTAATTCTTCATTATCCAAAATGATACTTCCAGACAATATTTTACTATTATATGATAAAGCACCTACTATACTTTTTATTATTGTAGTTTTCCCACTTCCACTTTCACCTACTATACCTACAATTTCACCTTTTTTTACTGACAAGTTAAAATTTTTTACTGTCGGCTTTTTATCTCCATATTGTATAGTCAAATCTTTTATCTTTAACATAGTTTTCTCCTACTTCAAAGCTGTTTTATTTGTTATCCAATAGTAATCTGTTGGATATAGAACAGTATTTATCACATTTTTTGCAGTAATTAAATATGTTGTTTCATATCCAAAGAAAATTGTTGGAATATCATTCATTATCAACTGTTGAATCTCAATAGTAAGTTTTTTTCTTTTTTCAGAATCAAATTCTGCTGATAATTTATCTAATAATTCATCTACTTTAATGTTATTATATCCTGTCTGATTAGATGGAGATTTACTATACCAGTTTTCACGAAGGTATTTTTCAGGATCACCAGTATTAGCTACTAACATATTCCAAATAAGCATATCAAATTTTCCTGCATCTCTTAAATCTAATAAAGTTTCATAACTTACTGTGTTTATTTTAACATTAATTCCAATTTCTTTAAGATTTATTTGAGCTGCTTGAGCATATATTTTTAATTCTTCTCTGCTTGTATAGATAACAAAATCAAGCTGAATTTTTTTCCCATCTGGAGTTTCTACAAACCCATCTCCATCAATATCTTTATATCCTGCATCTTTTAATAACTGCTTTGCACTTTCTGGATTATAGCTGTTTTCATCTATTAACTCATCAAAACCGTAATCTAATGTTGGAGGAATTGGGGCTTTTCCTGGAGTCGCTCCTCCTTCTAACAAAACTTTACAATATATATCTCTATTTAAGGCTCTTGACACTGCCTGACGTAAAATTTTATCCCTAAGAACACCTTTTTCATTCATAAAAGCAAAAGTTGTTCTTAAAGACTTTAAACTTTGAACATGATATTTGCTTTCATCACTAAAGTCCTGTAAATTTTCTGTTTTAAGATTATATGCAATTTGAATTTCCCCTGATTGCAAAGCCATAGAACGTGTAGCTTGATCATTTATACACTTAAAAATTACTTTATCTAAGGGAACTTCTCCATTCCAGTAATGTTTATTTTTAACAACAACACATACTTCAGTTGGATTAAAAGATTCTACTACATATGGTCCTGTACAAACTGGTCCTTTCATTGCAAAAGCTGAAGTATCTGCATCTGTATTAACTATTATAAACAAAGGATCTGCCAAACATTCAGGAAGAACAGTCACTGGAGCTTCTGTACTTATTACTATATATTGTCCATCTTCTTTTATTGAAACAGGATTAAAAAATGTTGAAGCCCTGTTACTTAATTTAAATGTACGTTCAAGAGATTTTTTTACTCTTTCAGGTGTCATTTCTGTTCCATCAGAAAACTTAACTCCCTCTCTTATTTTAAATTTCCATACTTTTCCACCTTCACTACTTTCCCAGCTTTCTGCTAATAAAGGTGCTTTTTCCCCATGTTCATCAAATTTTACCAAAGTTTCTCCAACTCCATATCTTGAAACTACCCAGCTGAAATATTGTTCTGTTGTTTCAAGAGTATCTGCAAAGCTTGTTACTCCTACTGTTATTTCTTTTGGAGCTGCAATTATAGATGTCGAAATACCAGTAAATATTCCTAAAACCATCATCCCCATTAAAATAATTCTGCTGATAAATTTTTTACTTTTCATTTTCATTCCCTCTTCTCCTCCTTATATTTTTAGTTTTCCTTAGGATCTAAAATATCACGAATGCTGTCACCCAGCATATTGAATATTATTACTACTGCTATTATAGCTATTCCTGGATACATTATCAGCCAAGAGGCTTTTGTTATATATGTTCTTCCCTCATTCAACATCAATCCCCATTCTGGAGTTGGTGCCTGTGCTCCAAATCCTAAAAAAGATAATGACGCAAGTTCTAACATCATTGTTCCTATATCTGTAGTAGCTGTTACAATCATTGTTGGTATCATATTAGGGATTAAATATCTTTCTATTATTTTACCTGTTCTTGCTCCTCCCACAATAGCTGCCTCTATATACATATTGTTTTTAATTTTCAAAACTAGGCTTCTTGCCAGTCTTGCATATTTTGGCCAGCTTACCAATGCTATAGCAAGCACTGCATTAGTCATGCTTGGTCCTAATAGTCCAGCTACTGCTATTGCTAAAACTAATCCAGGAAATGAAATCATCATATCTGCAAATCTCATAATAATTGTATCTATGATACCTCCAAAATATCCTGCCAGTATTCCAAAACCTGTTCCTAGTAAAAATACAACTGATACCAAAGTAAATGTCATTATTAATGATGGTCTTGTTCCATAAACTATTCTTGAAAATATATCTCTTCCTAATCTGTCTGTTCCCCACATATATTTTTCACCAGGTGGAATCAGAGAATCAGTCATTATTGCATCATAAGGATTTTTAACTGCAATCCATGGAGCAAAAACAGCTATTAATACAACCATTAATGCCAATATAGAAAAAAATACAAACTGCTTATTTTTCATTAATCTTTTTAGTAAATCCATTTTAATGTTTCTCCCCCAATCTAGGATCTAAATATTTGTATGAACCATCAACTATTAGATTTATCAGCATATAAAACAATGCTATAAATAAAACATATCCCTGCACTAATGGATAGTCATGAGTAGAAATTGCTCTTACAGCCATACTCCCCATTCCAGGCCAGTTATATACTATTTCTACAACTGCTGTTCCACTCAATAAACTTCCTAGAGACAATCCTAAAAGTGTTACTAAAGGAAGCAATACATTTGGGAGAACATGTTTAATCATTATTACTCTTTCACTCATTCCTCTTATCCTTGCACCAGTCACATATTCCTGCCTTAATTCATCTAATACTGTTGTTCTAACCTGTCTTGTATATTTTGCAGACATTGCTAGAGCCAATGTTACTGCTGGAAGTATTAAAGCTTTTAAATTTGCTGTTCCACCAGCTATTGGCACAAGTTTTAATTTTACTCCAAATATACTTAGAAATATTAATCCCAGCCAAAAACTTGGAACTGATATTCCTATAAAAGTAAATCCTCTTACAAAATAATCTATTTTTTTATTTCTATTTACTGCTGCTAGTATACCTAATGGTATTGATATTACAACCATTAAAATCAATGATGATGCTGCCAATTTAAAAGTTATAAAGAAATTAGAAATAAGTTTTCCCCACACTGGAACCTTTAAAGAATAAGAATATCCCATATCTCCTCTGCATATTTTCAAAAGCCATTCTCCATATTGAGTTAAAAATGGCTTATCTAACCCCAATTCTATTCTCGTTTGTGTCAAAAGTTCTGGTGTTGGAATATTCCCACAAGCAGTCAGCATAATTTCTGCTGGATCTCCAGGAGATAAATATATCAATGCAAATGTTAAAAAACTTATACCAAACAGAACAATTCCTATTTGAAGTATTTTTTTTAAAAAACTTTTTCCATTCATCAGATTTTCCTCTCCTCAATTCTAACTTTAATATATTTATTTTTCCAAAAATTAAAATAAAAAAATCAACTCCTTATACCTAAAATTTTAAAATAGAGATTCTCTTTATTTTTAAAATTTTAGTCTTAAAGAATTGATTATTTTCAATAATTATAAATATTATTTTTTAATAAATATATCTTATTATATAATAATTCATCACTATTATCTCCCCGATAAAAGTTAAAACTAAAATTAGATAAGTCTCCTGGCTTGATTTCACTTTACTCCTATCCCTTCCCAGAATTTTCCAGTGGTTTTAATAGTTTCATCAATCTTACAGTAGCGGGGGCTGCGTAGGAGTTTAACCTACTTCCTCTTTTAAGCTATAAGCACCTAATTTATACATCTATTCTAATAAGAATTAAATCATGTATATTATTTTTTGTCAACTTTTTTATACTAAAAAAGTATATATCTTCCCTTTTAAGCATGAGACAGCAATGAAAACATAAGTTTATTGTCTATAAAAAGATTTTCTTTACTGTTTAAAACAAATAATGTATCATCATTTTCTATTTTTGTACCACAATAGTTCTTACATTCCTTTGGAGTAAATCCCAGAACTACCTGTTTAATACCTTCGAATCCAATACTAAAAATTATTTCTTCCATAGAATAATTATCACTGCCAAAAATATCAAAACATGTTAAAATATCTTCATTCTTTATTGCTATACATACTGTATCATACTTTTTCGAATAATATATATGCTCTTTCATAAAAAAACTGCAATAAAACATAAGCAACCCATAATTATTATTCATTGAAAATGCTGAAAAAGGATTAGACTTTTCATAATATTTTTTCAATATAAAATTATCCTCTGAATTACTCATTTCAAGTTTTCTAAATTCTCTTTTCATTGCTGAAAAAGGCAAACTATATTGATACTCTGCTGCCTTTACAAATCCAAATTTTGGATAAAAGTTAAGAACATTGGAATTTGCAAACAAATAAACAGCATCACATTTTTCTCTCCATTCTGAAATAATTTCTCTAATCAACTGAGATGAAAATCCCCTATTTCTATATTCTGGATCAGTCATTACAGTTCCTAATTGTATATAACGTTTTGATTTATTTTCCCACACTGTATCTATAATATTTACAGATACATTTGCAACTACTTTCTTTCCATTTTCTGCTAATACATATGGAATATATTTATCTGTCCAAAATCCATTTTGATGCCAATTTTCAAAAGAAAGATCAAATACTTTTTCTGCAAGTTTTATAAAACTTCTACGAAGAATTTCATTATCTCTTATCTGTTTAACCAATTTATATTCCACAATATCACTTCCTTTAAGTAAAGCAGATAATTTTTTATTAAGTTATTTCTTCCATTTTAGTTATATAAATATTTAAGAATAATACATAAAAAATTTTCATAAACTTACTATTACTGTTTTAGTCTCTCTATAAGATTTTTTATAATTTCTTTTACTGTTTCTGAATCTATATCTTGTTTTTTTATTGCTGTTCCATCTAGTATTTCTGCATCAGAACATATTTTTTTCAAGTCTTTTATCGTGTTAGTAAATCCACCACCACCATGCATACAAATAGGAAGAATTATTTTCCCTTTAAAATCATACTTTTCTATAAAAGTAAACACAGGCATTGGGAGTGTTCCCCACCAGTTTGGAAATACTAATACTATTTTCTTATATTCTGAAATATCTTCTAATTCTCTTTTTAATTGAGGTCTTTCTTTTTTTAATTTCTCCATACCTGCTTGAGCCACACATGTGATATATTTATTTGGATATTCCTTAACAGTTTCTATTTGAAATATATCTCCACTTAATTCATCTTTTATTCTTTCAGCTATTATCTTTGAAGTTCCACTCCAAGTAAAGTAAACAACTATTACTCTATTTTCCACGATTATACCTCCATTACAAAATACAAAAAATCAGTTAATAATTTATTCAAAAATATATATTCTGCTTAAGGTATAGTATAATATATATAAAATATTGTCAAATTTTATAAAATAAAACAGAACCTAAAATAATTATGAGAGTTTTTTTCTCTATTATATTTAAGTTCTGCTTATTTTTCATTGTATGATTTCACTATTTTTATACTATAGCCATATATAAAATTACTATTTTGGATCAAATAACATAGTTTAAAGACTTCTATGTTGTATAACATCTCTTTATTCTTTTGTCTTTATATTTAATATATACTTTCCTTAACTATTAAATATAAAGATTATAAGATCACAACTGATTATTTTGTAAGATATCTATTGTAATCCTATAATTCAATATTAGTGAAAGAAAAAAATATTATTCTCTAAAATCTAAAAAGCTATACGCAAACCTATTTCTCCAACTAGTTCATATTCTTCACCAAATTTTTTCGTGCTGCTGGCCAAGCTAACTTCTCCATAAACTGAATACTTATCTTCATTCCAATTATGCGAACCACCAATACCCAGACTCACCCAAGTACTGTTCAGATTACTTTCATAGTCTACACCTGAAATACTAATAGTTGAGTCACCTTTAAATTCATGACGAACATTTCCTAATAAATATACTTTATTACGAACAACTTTGCCAGAAGAATTCAGATGACTCTTTTCATAATTAAGAGCCATACCAAGTCTTCCTTCGAGTCCTTTATAATCTTTTTCATTCACTATTACACTATTTTGAATATCCGTAAATCTGTCAAAGTTCACTCGTGAGTAAATAATTTGAGCCTGAGGTGTCAGAGACCAATATTGATTAAAGTCAAAAATGCGTCCTACCTCAAGACTTAATGCATAACCTTTAGCATGATTTTCCTTTATCTGATGAGAACTTGAAGTAATTGTGTCAGAATCGATATCACTTTTAAACCAGTTATACCAAGCTTGAGCATCAGTATAAAAACCATTGTGATTGTACCAAGTCAAAGTAGCTCCAAATCCATGTCCAGTAGTGGTGATATCACCATTACCATGTGGAGAGTCTATGTCAGACCAAGCTTTGCTCATATTACCATTGATTCCGGCAAATAGACGAGAACCTTCATCATTCTCGTATATAGGTATGTCCATACCAACATTAATTCTGCTGAAACGCAACCTATAAGAACTTTCATTATCTTTATCTGAATCTAGATCTGGTTTATAATAACCTTTCATACCTTCCACACGCATCCAGACTTCTCTTGGATAAATACCAGCATTACCTCGATCATAACCTGCTTCTTGTTCTTTGTTCTCTTTTAACCAAGGACGATGACCAACCCGCTGTTCTAGTGTAGGCAGCTTGTTAAGACCACCCAAAATCAGCAAATATGACTCATAAAGGGGTGTTGCTGGATGAAGCACCAAAGAACCATCACTATTGCTGGCATTACGTAAAAAGAGTCCTGCTTGGTTATTAATATCTCCATACCAGTCTTTATCACTCTCCATAATATAGCTGTAAGCACCAGCTACAACAGCGTTTTGTCCTCTACTTGTCTTAAAGTCAGAAGCAAGATGGAAATTTTCACCAAGTTGATTGATCAACTCACCCTGACTAATACCAGAACCATTTCCACGCAGACGAATTATTTCAATACCATGATCTGTTGTTGCACCATTACCTCCCTGATGAATTACAGATACACTAGTTCCATTTTTATTTGAAGCGGAATCAATCACACCATCAATAGTCAGTGACCCATGGTGGGACATGTCATCCAAAAGTTCAGTGTGAATCTCTACTCTGGCATTATTTCCAGCTCTATAGTTCCCCGCAAGAGTCAGTGGTACAAACTGAGAGTTTGTATCATCAAAGGTATTGCTGAAACGCTCAAGACCTGGTGCAATAGTACCATTATTAATAATAGTGGTAAAGTCTGTAGGGCTGACAGTTGGAGCATTTGTATTACCAAGTTGTGCATTTATAGAATTTCCCACGATCCCTTGCCCTTCCAATCGTGATCCAGCTGCAACTGTTACTTCTGGAGTATTCAATAAGCCCTTTGAATTGTTCAAAGGTGTGTTAGGATCAACAGCATCTAGACGCAATATTCCTTGATCAATAAAAGTACGACCAGAATAATATTGATTATTAAGTAGTGTCAAGACCCCTGCTCCAGTTTTGTGCAGATCTCTGCCAATATTAGGTGCAGCACCTCCAATGCCGTCTCTGATAGTATTTTCTCCTAATGTGACAATATATCCATTGGTGTTGATTGCTCCACCACCTTTATTTAAAAAGATAGACTGTATTGAATTTGTGAAATCAATGTCTGCATCAGCTTGTAATATACCTTGTGTATTCCCACTTCCATTTAAAGAAGTATTTTCATGATCACCTAGATATACATCACCCATTCCTAAACCAAGAGATGATGTAATTGCTATTGTACCATTCTTTACCCATGTATCTCCACTGTATGTATTATTACCATATAACCCTAATGTCCCTGTACCAATCTTGACTAACCTAGTAGCTCCATCTGTACTCTGTACAATATTTTGTGAGATAAGCCCTGTATACCCTTGTGTATCAATAGTCACCGATTGTGGTACTGTACTGCCACCACCACCAATAATTACAGGCCTTGAATTCATAGAAACATTGCCATCTAGTCTTAAAGTAGTTTTATCCCACAGCTCAAGTGAGCTAACTTCTCCACCAAGAGAAGCATCAGAATTAATTGCCAGTGTTCCAGCTTCAATTCTGGTACCACCTTGGTACAGATTATTTCCATAGAGAGTTAATATACCACTGCCAATTTTTACTAAACCTCCATACCCATCTATCCTACCAGCAAAAATACCACTATTCCCCTGTGTATTGATTGTCATTGTGCTTGATGGTCCTCCAGCTAGAGTGACTGCCCGACTTGAATCGACATTTCCGTCAAGTTGAAGTGTTGTAGTATCATACATTACTAAGCGGCTGTTACTGCTTCCCAGAGCTGAATCTGAGTTAATCCCTAACACTCCTTCCTCAAGGATAGTACTACCTTGATACAGATTATTTCCATAGAGAGTTAACATACCACTGCCAACCTTCACCAAATCTCCACGTCCATCTATATTTCCAGTAAAAACACCGTTATTTCCCTGTGTATTAATTGTCATTGTGCTCGATGGTCCTCCAGCTAGAGTAACTGGTCGACTTGAATTGACATTTCCATCAAGTTGAAGTGTTGTAGTATCATACATTACTAAGCGGCTGTTACTGCTTCCTAGAGCTGAATCTGAGTTAATCCCTAACACTCCCTCTTCAAGGATAGTTCCACCAGAATAGGTATTTGCACCATTCAAAATTAAACTGCCTGAACCTGTCTTTGTCAGACTCCCAGAACCTGCAATAATCTGACTAATATTTGTTGTATATCCTTGAGTATCAATGGTTCCTCCACCTTCCATTAGGGTAATTGACCTAGTAGCTGCCAGATCAAAATTACTACCAAAACGTAATGTTCCATTAGTTCCTCCTATTGCATTATTCACACCAAGTGTTATACTACCAGATGCAGCTCCAAGATCACTGTCTTTATCTACAACAAGAGCCCCTTCATTGATCAGTGTTCCTCCACTGTAAGTGTTATCACTGCTAGAATCCATAGTCAGAGAACCAGAACCAATTTTTACAACCTGACCATTTCCAGTTATAGCACTACCAGTATAGCTGTCATCAAATGGCTGTTCAAAAATCAAATTACCATCATTTACTACATTGGTAGCACCATTTATTCCCTGAGCCTGAACATTTAATCTACCAGGGCCTTCAATTTTAACAGTTCCCTTAAACTCAGGGTTAGCTCCTACTAGTGCCAATCCACCATTTTTAATAACTAAAGAATTTACACCTTTCAATGAACCATTGATAGGTGATGAGGGATGAAGATCACCAGGAACTGCTGGAGTACCACCAAGAATAGCCCATGCTCCTTCACCAATCTTAGTGATAGATGAAAAGTTCAATACTGAACCAGCCAGAGTAGCTGATTCTCCAGAATCGGCATCTAAAGTCAGATCATTTGTTCCCCCACCGCCATCAACGTTACCAGTAATCTGTGAGCCTGGTCCAAAAAGTAAACTATCATCACCATTCCCAAATTTTAATGAACCTTTAACAGTTCCATAATTCTCAAACACTAAACCAGGTCCACTACTACCACGGCTACTACCAAAAACATTATAACCATCACCTTTGCTTGTGGAAATAGTTCCATTATTTATAACCTTATTTCTACCAGCAGGAGATGAAGAGGTAGAAGTATCTTGAAACCATAAGGCTGCCCCATTGTTACTGTGAATTGTTCCATTATTAATAATAGTATTACCAAAACCATGGGCATTAATAGCTTCCCCATTAGTAGTAGAACCTAGTTGCTGCACAGTACCTCCAGCCTCAATAGTCAATGTGGAGTTACTATTAAACTCAATGACATTAGGCCCACTATTAAAATGGCCACCACCACTAGAATTACTGTTTCCTTCTACAGTAGCATTGGCTTTAACTGTGATATTCCCACTATCGTTCAAACTAATTACTGTACCTCCATCCTGTGTCACTTTAGTTGGTGTAGTGTCATCACCAATAGTCACTGTCCAATTATCATTTGCAATTATTGGACCTGTACCAATAGAAGATGGCTCATTGACTACCCCTACAATATTTTTGACCTCACTTGCCCAAGCATTCTCTCCAGATATACAAACAGACATAATCCCTACTGTGAGCAGTGGATATAGTACTTTCTTTTTTAACTCTTTCTTTCTTACAGAATTTCCTGACATTATCATAATCACCTCATATTTTATATGTATTAAAGCTGACATAAAAAAATTAAAAGTCAGATTTTTTAATAATTGAATCATTTTATAACTTCCTCTTTAATAACAAATATATACAAAAAAAGATTTAGGAATCCTTTAAAATACATATTTTTTCATTTAATACATTTTTAAAACATTTGAGTACAAAATTAAAATTTAAAGGAAATTTTAGAGCGAAAAAAAATTATACTTTTATACAAAAAAATATATGCTTAATAAGCATATATTTATATTTAATATAGGTATTTGATATTAAATTACTTCTGCTATATAATAAAAATACAATAAGCATAATAAAATCTAATGAATATTAAATAAAGATTTTTATCTTTTTAGATTATACTATTATTTTAATACTCTCATCCTTAATTAATATATAGATTTTCTAGTAAATTCTTTAGAATTGTATTGAGCTTTTAAAAAATCTTATTATCAAGGAGATTATAAATGACTATTGAAAAATTTTTAGAGCATGTAAATAGTGGAAAAAATATCCCAACAAATACAGATATTCATATATTTATGACAAAACTAAGCAATGAAGCTATGAAAATAACAACTAAATTAAATAATTCCTATCATACTCCTGAAGAAATCAGAGAAATATTTGTACAATTAACAGGAAAAGATATTGATAGTTCTTTTCGTATCTTTCCACCATTTTATACTGATTGCGGAAAAAATATTCATATTGGAAAAAATGTTTTTATAAACACATGCTGCCATTTTCAAGATCAAGGAGGAATCTTTATTGGAGATGGGGTACTTATTGGGCACAATGTAACTTTAGCAACTCTTGACCATGGTTTTAATCCTGAAGATAGAGGAACTACATATCCAGCTCCAATTATCATAGAAAAAAATGTCTGGATAGGTGCTAATGTGACAATTGTATCTGGTGTCAGAATAGGAGAAAATGCAATAATTGCAGCAGGAGCAGTGGTTACAAAAGATATTCCTGCAAATGTAGTTGCTGGAGGAGTTCCAGCAAAAATAATAAAAAGAATATAGTTATGAGAGAAATTTAAAATGTAAAAGGAGAAGAGATATGAAAAAAAATGTTTTGATTATTTCTACAAGTCCACGTAAAAAAGGAAATTCAGATATATTAGCATCTGAATTTGAAAAAGGTGCTCTTGAATCTGGACATCAGATTAAAAAAATAAATCTTTATGACAAAACTATTAATTTCTGTAAAGGATGTTTGGTTTGCCAGTCTACTAAAAAATGTATTATAAAAGATGATGCCAGTGACATTGTGGAAGAGATGCTTCATAATGATGTTATTGTATTTGCTACACCAATATATTTCTATGAAATGTGTGGCCAGATGAAAACTTTATTAGACAGAACAAACCCTCTATTTCCATCAGATTATTCATTTACTGATATCTACCTTCTGGCAACAGCAGCAGATAACAGTAAAAATTCAATGGATGGAGCTATTAAAGGACTTCAAGGTTGGGTGGATTGTTTTGAAAAAACAAATTTAAAAGGTGTAGTAAAAGGACTTGGTGCTGATATAGCTGGAACTATTAGAAATTTTCCTGATACTTTAAAGGAATCTTTTAATTTAGGTAAAAATCTTTAAAACTCAGGAGGTATTTATATGAAAAAATATTACTATTTACATTGATGCTTTTTGGGTCTTTAACCTTTGCATCAGAAATAAAAAAAGTAGCTACAGACAATGCTGATATACAAATAGAAAATCCTAAAATAGCTACTCGTATTTTAATTCAATAGCAAATATACTCATAAAATAAATAAAAATATCAAAGCTCTGGAATATCCCAGAGCTTTTTTTATATATTATTCATTAAACATATGAGCAGCTGCTTTATATACCTTATTCCATAGTTCCTTTGACTGCTGTGCTTCAGGATTAGCCAAATCAAATACATGATAAAGACTTGGAACTAAATGAAACTCAGTTGTTATTCCTGCTTGAATAAGTCTATTTGCATAATCTAAATCTTCATTTACAAATAAATCCAACTCTCCTACATAAATAAAAGCTGGAGGAAGATTTTTAAGATTTTGAGCCTGACTAGGAGAAAAATAAGGAAGCATTTCAGTTGAAATTTTTTTATTGTCTCTTAATTTTTCCCATGCAAATTTATTAGTTTGAGCATTCCATGCAATTTCACCAGTAAATGGAGCATTATATAAAGAATCTTCACTTCCAGTACGACTGTCAAGCATTGGATAAATAAGGATTTGCCCTAAAATTTTTATATTTGCATTATCTCTATTATAGAGAGCAAGACTTGCTGATAATCCTCCTCCAGCACTGTCTCCCATCAAAATAATTTTATCAGAATCAAGATTTAATTTCTTTCCTTCTTCTTTTAAATAGATAAGACCATTATAAACATCTTCAAGAGCTGCTGGAAATGGAGCTTCAGTTGATAATCTATATTTTGGAACAACAACAGCTGCATTAAGATTATCTGCTAAACTTTGATAAGATTGATAATTATTCAAAGCTAATCTAAGTAAAAAACCTCCTCCATGAGAATAATAAAGAACAGGTAATTTTTTATTTTCTGAATTTTTAGGACGATAAATATATAGTGGAATATCAATTTTTTCTTCTGTTCCTTTAACTAAAACTGTTTCAGGCTTTGATTCAGCTGGAATTTCTGGAATTCCCAGTTTTGCTATTTTTTCAAGATCAGCATCTGAAGTATAATTATGTATCATAAAACCATAGGCCGCCTCTTGATAATCTTTAGCTACTTTATCAATAGTTTTAATCTCTGCTGCTTGAAGCTTAAATACAATACAAAGCAGCAAAATACACTTAATAAATAACTTTTTCATATCCTTCTCCTCCCTTAATATTATTTTATTGCTACTTCCTATAATAACCTTTAATACAGCTTATGTCAAATACCTATATTGAATATTGACTTATGTCTTAAAAACATTGGAATATTTTTATTAAAATTTCAAAATAGCAGACATATAATATTAATTCTAGATCTTTAAACCCAAATAATAACATGCTTAAAAAGCATATTATTATATTCAATATAAGTATTTGTTATTTGAAAATTTTTATTATATACTTCAGTTAAGATTAAAAGTCTTAAAATCTAAGGAGGTTAAAAATGAAAAATTTATCATTATTATCAACTTGCAAAAGGATTATGCTTGGAATGGCTTTAATGACTACTGGAGCAGGTAATATTTTTGCTGCTGATATGTCGAATGGAGCTGACAATTTCTATAAAAGTGATAAAGTAACTTTACAAAAAGTCACATTTCAAAATCAATATAAAATGGGGGTTACAGGTAATTTATTTGTTCCAAAAAATATTAATCAAAATGCTAAAAATTCAGCAATAATTATTGGTCATCCTATGGGAGCAGTAAAAGAGCAATCTTCTAATCTATATGCTCAAAAACTTGCTGAACAGGGATTTGTAACACTTGCAATAGATCTATCATTCTGGGGAGAAAGTGAAGGACAGCCTCGTAATGCTGTATCACCAGATATCTATGCTGAAGATTTCAGTGCAGCAATTGATTATTTAGGAACTCGCCCATTTATTGATCAAAATAAAATTGGTGCTCTTGGTATCTGTGGAAGTGGAAGTTTCGCTATTAGTGCAGCAAAAATTGATCCTCGTATGAAAGCCATAGCTACAGTAAGTATGTATGATATGGGATCAGCTAGTCGTAATGCACTCAACCATTCATTAACATTGGAGCAGCGTAAAGAATTCATTGCTGAAGCTGCTGAACAGCGTTATGTAGAATTTAATGGTGGAGAAACTAAATATACTAGTGGAACAGTACATAGAATTGATGAAAATTCATCTCCAATAGAAAGAGAATTTTATGATTTCTATCGTACTTCACGTGGGGAATTCACACCTAAAGGAGCTACTTCTGAAACAACAACACACCCTACACTTACAAGTAGCATAAAATTTATGAATTTCTACCCATTTAATGACATTGAAACTATCTCTCCTCGTCCAATGTTATTTATTACTGGAGACCAGGCTCATTCAAAAGAGTTTAGCGAAGATGCATACAGACGTGCAGCTGAACCAAAAGAATTACTTGTTGTTCCTGGTGCTGGACATGTGGATTTATATGACCGTGTTGACATGATACCATTTAATAAATTAACTGATTTCTTTAAAACAAATCTGAAATAAAAAAAATTTCCCCTTCTAGTTTTATCTTGAAGGGGATTTTTATCACAATAAAAAAATAAAAATTAATTCTTGACCTAGAGTCCACTCCAGATGTTAGACTTAATACATCAAGAAATAAATCAAAAAATATTATTATATAAGGAGAAAAAATATGTATTTAGAAAAAATAGATAACCCAAAAGATTTAAATAAAATGAATATGGAAGAGTTAAAAAAACTGGCAGATGAAATGAGAAAAGCTCTTCTTAACAGGCTGAGTAAAACTGGAGGACATATAGGTCCTAATTTAGGAATGGTTGAAGCTATCATTGCTATGCATTATGTTTTTAATTCTCCTATAGATAAATTTGTATTTGATGTATCTCATCAAAGTTATCCATACAAAATGCTGACAGGAAGAAAAGATGCTTATCTATATGAAGAGCATTTCCATGATGTTTCAGGTTATACAAATCCTGATGAAAGCGAACATGATATGTTTAATATAGGTCATACTTCAACATCTATAAGTTTAGCTTCTGGTCTAGCAAAAGCAAGAGATTTAAAAAATGATAATGAAAATATTATTGCTGTGATTGGTGATGGTTCTCTGAGTGGTGGAGAAGCATTAGAAGGATTGGACTTTGCAGGAGAATTAAACAGTAATTTTATCATTGTTGTTAATGACAATGATATGTCTATTGCAGAAAATCATGGCGGATTATATAAAAATTTAAAAAAATTAAGAGAAAGTAATGGAACTCATGAGTGTAATCTCTTTAAAGCAATGAGCTTAGACTATATTTATGAGAATGAAGGAAATAATATTGAAAAATTAATTGAAACATTTACAAAAGTAAGAGATATCAATCATCCAATAGTTGTTCATATCAATACTCAAAAGGGTAAGGGATATAAATTTGCTGAAGAGAACAAAGAAAACTGGCATTGGAATTTCCCATTTGATATAGAAACTGGAAATATATCATTATCTTTTGATGAAGACTATAGTTCAATAACTGCAGATTATTTATTGAATAAAATGAAAAAAGACCATAGAGTAACTGCTGTTGTTGCTGGAGTTCCAACCAATATTGGATTTACAGCAGAAAAAAGAAAAAAAGCAGGAAAACAATTTGTGGATGTAGGAATTGCTGAAGAACATGCTGTTGCTATGGTTTCAGGGATTGCTAAAAATGGATGTAAACCAGTATTTGCAACATATTCCAGCTTTATTCAAAGAACATATGACCAGATATCACAAGATTTATGTATTAATAATAATCCTGCAACTATATTAGTAAATGGTGCATCTATATACAGTATGAACGATGTTACACATTTAGGTATTTTTGACATTCCACTAATTTCAAATATTCCAAATATTGTTTATCTGGCGCCTACTTCTAAAGAAGAATATCTTGCTATGCTGGACTGGAGTATAGAACAATCTCAATATCCTGTGGCAATTCGTATTCCAAGTAATGGAGTTATATCAGATAACAGAGATGTTGGCACTGATTACAATGATATTAATAAATATAAAATAGAAATAAATGGAAATAAAGTAGCAATTTTAGCCTTAGGAGACTTTTATCAATTAGGAGAGGAAATATCAAAAGAAATAGAAAAAAAATTAAAATTTATCCCAACACTGATTAATCCAAGATATATTACAGGATTAGATGAAGCAATGCTTAAAGATCTATTAAATAATCATGATATGATTATTACTCTGGAAGATGGTATTCTAAATGGGGGGTTTGGAGAAAAGGTGTCATCTTTCTATGGTACCTCAGATGTTAAAGTTAAAAATTATGGTTTCAAAAAAGAGTTTATTGACAGATATGATGTAGATGAAGTTCTAAAGGAAAATGGAATTAGTAAAGAAAAAGTTATTAAAGATATTCTTAACTGTAATATATTATAAATTATTATTAACTATTACTAAACATATAAATTTTTAAATACTCCAGATAACTTTATGATTTAAAATTGAAAAAATGTCTTAAGTGCAATACATCCAATATCTTAATTGTCTAAGATATTGGATGTATTTTTTATATAATTTTATATTTTTTATTGGCTTTTTAACTCATGAATAGTTATTTTTTTATAAAAAAAGAGCCATTAAAAATGACTCTTCCTAACTTAATTACTCAGCTGATATAGCTGAAACAGGACATACACCTGTACAAGCTCCACAATCAACACAACTATCTGATATTCCATATTTTCCATCATCAGTTGCAGATATCGCTCCTACTGGGCAAGTTCCTTCACAAGCTCCACATCCTATACAAGTATCTTTATCTATTACGTGCATTAAAATACCTCCTAATATTCATTTAATTTTTTAACTAATTAAATTTTATATCATTTTATAAATCTTGTCAAGTGTAATTTAAAAAAAATGTTGTATTTTCAAACACTTATATTTTGATTTTCAAATAATTTAATACACTTTCATCACATTTAGATTAGGCATCATGCTCCAATAGATCATTAGCTTTTATTATAGTTGTCAATTTTCTTCCATATTCTTCTCTTATTTCAGAATAATTATTTAAGTGTTTTACCAATTTTAATGAATTTTCTCCATTAACTATTGCTGTTCTAAGTTGTTTATAAGCCCCATGTCTTGCTAATGTCATTATATAATCTTTTACTGACTCATCAATAGTATCATATTTTTTATAATAAGTCCCTTTTCCTACTTTAACACTTTTATTCTGATCCTTCGAAAAAGATTTCATTCCAAAAAGATTATTTCCTTTTTTAGCAACATTTGAAGTCCCCCATCCGCTTTCTAATGAAGCTTGAGCTATTATTAATGAGGTAGGAGGTATTATCATTTTATTCAAAAGCTCCTCTATATTCATATTTTTTACTTTATATTTTGTAAAAGCATTATTTAAAATATTTTTTTCTTCCTGTGTACTTACACCTTTTTCAATTATTTTCTTTATCTGTTCTTTTTCAATTTTTATTTCTACTTCAATATTTTCAATTATCGGTACAAGTGTTTGTATGAATAATTTCTTTCTTTCATTTCCTTGTATTGCACTAAAATCAATTCTTTTATTTAGATAAAACTGTTTGTTTTTTAGTTCACTTTCATTTACTATGACTTCTGAAAAAGCAGTAAATGAAAGAAGAAAAATTAATAACATGAATATTTTTTTTCTCATTATTTCCTCCGAATTAATAAAGTTAGCAGAAAATCCAATTGATTTTCTAAATATTGTTATATTGACCACCATCTCTGGTGATCATATCTTTCTGCTTATCCCCATATCAGCGTCAGAATACACCTCTCTAAACATTAATTTATAAATTCTCAAAAGAGGTATATTTTTTTAATTAAATAACAAGATATTATATCATATTAATTAAAAAAAAGATAACTTTTTTTGACAATTTTTAGTAAAAAAAAGTAAAAAGCTCTCTAAAAAGAGAGCTTTAATGCTATGCTTAAATTTAATTGTCTCTCTTTATCCAATTCTCTTCTCCATTTATTAACAGTGGCAGATAAATAGTTGCATCTTCCATTGGTGAAAGCTTAAATTCATTCTCCAATGTAACATCTTTACCTGTATTATCTTTAAATTCAATAATTAATTTGTGTTTTGACCCTTTTACGTATACCATTGCTTTTTTATTTACTTTGATTTTTTTAGCTTTCTCTCCACTTATAGAATATGAAACATCTATGGCTGTATATTCTCCAACTTTTTTATTATCAATAAATACTCTATGTTGTTTTCCACTGATAAACAAAGCTACTGCAATTCCTACAAGAACTGCTATTAAAATTATCCAGTTTCTCACTATTTTCATTAGTTTCCACCTGCCTGACTAGAGTTTGCATCAAGTATTCTTTTTCTCTCTGCTTCTTTTTCTTTCTCTCTTCTCCATTGGTGAAGTATAAGAACAAAAGCAATTATTCCATATGATACAAATACTCTAAAATACTCTCCAATCTGTGCTGAACCAATAAGTTCTTTACCTGCTCTAGGAGCTAACACAAACATAGTATGAAAAAGAATTACTCCACTAAGTGCATTTGGAATACTTGCTTTTGATACAGTTGCTCCTCCTATCAAAAGAGCTGCAATAGCAAACATTCCTATCTGTTCATGACTGTTATATGTATTCATAGTTCCTATATTTTGAAGAAATATCAGTTGCCCTATTCCAGCAAGAATAGTAGAGATAACTATTGCTAGTATTCTTGTTCTATCAACTGCTATACCTGATGATTTAGATACTTCTATATCTTGCCCTATTGCCCTCATATCCTGACCTAGTTTAGTTTTTCTAAACCAAACTATAAAAAAACATAGAAGTACTATAGCAAGAATTGTTAATACTGGAATAGAATACTGTCCTATATTAAAAACTATTCCATCATCCAAAGCTCTTCTTATATTTTTGAGATCTATCGCATTTCTTATTCCATGCCCTCTTGAAAGAAGAATTGCTTCATTTTTTATAGGTATTACTTTTCCCATTCCGTATAGAACTAAAAGCTGATATACTCCATTGATAAAAAATCCAAGTATCATAGATGTGATCATCTCTCTGCCCTTTGCTCTATTCAAAACAATTCCACCTATATAGCCCATAAGAGCTGCTATTGGAAGAGTTATTATAACAGCAAGAAAAAATCCTTGAAGTCCAACTATATTCCAGTCAGTTATAAATATTAAAGCTATCTGTCCAGCCATTGCTCCCAACACTATACCAAAATTCAGTCCCATTCCTGCTATTATGGGTATTAAAAGAGATAATACTAAGAATAAATTACGAGACAGTCTTAAAATTATTTCCTGTATAAGATATTCTATACTCAATCCAGATATTGGTATGGATAAAAGTATTATTATTACCATAAATATAGGAACTATATTATTTACTAAGAATTTTTTAATTTTATTTTCCACTTCCAGCACCTTCCTTTCTTGTCAAAGCATATAATATCATTCCATTAGATACTATAATTCTTATTGTTTCTGACATATCTGTCTGGATTATATTATTAACAACTGTAGGTGTCATTGTCAGTATTCCCTGAAACAAAAATGTTCCTACTATAACATTGACAATAGTAACTTTGTTTACAGATGCTCCCCCTATAAGAATTGCTGCTATAGCAGGGAATGCCATATAAAATGGTGCAAGATATAATTGTACAAATCCAAAACTTTGCTGATATACTACTATTCCAACTGCTGCAAGTACTGTAGACATAACAACAGATTTTACTCTTATTTTATCTATATTGATTCCAGTTGCCTTTGCAAATTTATCATTAGTTCCAACAGCTTTCATTGCATAACCAGTTCTTGATCTGAAAAATACCCACATTCCAAAAGCCAATATAGCAAAAAATACTATTTCTCCCACTGGAAGCATGTCACTTGGCATATGAAGTACCTTGTCAAGAATTCTATGCCAGTGGCTCTCAACACTGATGGTTGTACGAAGTCCTTCTCCTCCATAAGCCCAAATCATATCCTGACTTTTAAATGGAAGAACAAGCCACATTATGCACATTACAGCAACAGATGAGAAACCAATATATGTAGCAATCATCATCTCTCCACCTTTTACTTTATTAAGAATATGTCCATATAGCCATCCAAATAAAACAGCAAAGGGTATTGATATTATTATTGCTCCAATAAAACCTGCAAATCCGCTAAGCCCAATCTCTATACTTATTACTGCTCCCAAAAGTCCTGCTTCTACTCCAAGAGGCATTCCAAAATTCAATCCTGTTCCAGACTGTATCATTGGTACAAGAGATAAAACCAATATAGCGTTCATTCCAAATCGTACTAATGTATCTCCTAAAGCTGATTTTAAATTTATTCCTATAAAGGGAGAAACTATATACATAGACAAGAGAAACAGAGTTATTATTATCCTAGGCCACCCTGCATTCTTCAGCAGAGTCTTTATCTTATTCATTGTTTCCCTCCTTTGATACTCCTACCATCATCTTACCAAATTCTAATATATCTGCTGTAGGTGGTAGTATCCCTGCAACTTTTCCTTCATTTATTATTGCAATTCTATCACATATACTTCTCAATTCTTCTATTTCAGAAGATGTTATTACTACAGTTGTTCCCCTTGTAGAATTATATTCTTTCAAAGTATCTAAAACTAATTTTTTAGCTCCTACATCTATTCCTCTTGTAGGCTCAGAAACAAACAGAACTTCTGGATTCATAGTAAAAGCTTTAGCCAAACATACTTTCTGTTGATTTCCTCCACTTAATTCCTGAACTTTCTGTTTTTCACTCATACATCTTATTTCCAATTTTTTTATATAGTCCTGAGCATTTTCCTTCATTGCTTCTTCATTAACAAGACTGACTAAACCTCCAAATCTTTTTTTGAAAAACTTTCTTTGTATCTGCATAGCTGGATAGGCTATATTTTCTTCAATAGAGCTTTCAAGAAGTAATCCTACTCCCTTTCTATCTTCTGAAACAAAAAATATTCCCTTTTCTAATGTATTATTAGGATCATTTAATTTTATATCTTGTTCTTTAAAAATTACTTTTCCACTTGCATCATATAATCCCATTATTCCATTTGCAATTCCTATTTTACCCTGACCAGCCATACCTCCCAGTCCTAAAATTTCCCCTTTTTTTATGTCCAAATTTAATCCTTTTACCATTTCTCCTGGCATATCTACCCAGAAATTCTTCATAGAGATAATAACTTCTTTATTTTCATCCAGAGTCTCTGTTTTTTCTTCAGACTCTCCCATTTTTCTTCCTATCATCCATTCTGTTATCTGATTCATATCAGTATCTTTTGTATTTACAGTATTAATTAAAAGTCCATCTCTCAAAACCACTACCGTATCACATACATCCATTATTTCATCCAACCTATGAGTAATAAATATTATAGATATCCCTTTTTCAGATAGTCTTCTCATCGTTTCAAGCAATACTTTTGCCTCTTCTTCAGTTAAAACAGCAGTAGGTTCATCCAAAACTAAAAGCTTTGTTTTCTCTCTCTCAATCTCACGAGCTATTTCTGTAAATTGTTTATGAGCTACTGGCATCTCATTAATAATGATATTAGGATCTATCTCTATACCCAGTTGAGAAATAGCGTTATCAGCTCTCTCTTCTATATTTTTTGAATCTATTCTCCTTATTCTTTTACCAAAAAGATTTTCTAAAAAACTATTAGCAGTAGATTCTCTATTTAAAACGATATTTTCATTAGCCTTAAAACCAGGTATTAAAGAAAATTCCTGATGAACCATTCCTATTCCAACAGCAAGAGCATCAAATGGAGATTTGAAATTTGTTTCTTCTCCATTAAAAATTATTTTTCCTCCATACCCTCCTGTTTCAGAAATAACTGGCATACCAAAAATAGCCTTCATCAAAGTTGATTTTCCAGCTCCATTCTCTCCTACCAGCCCTACTATTTCACCAGGTTTAACCTCCAAATTTATATCTTTTAATACTATATTTTCTCCAAAAGACTTTGAAAGTCCCTCTATTTTCAATAATACATTATCCACATTTTCACCCCTTGAAAATTAAAGGAGGGGGATTACCCCTCCCTTATTATTTTATTTTAAAATATTTTTCAGGAACAGTCTCATTGGTCATGTTCATGTAACCTTTCCCTAAAACATAAGTGTCTTGATATAATAAGTAGAAATTATCTTTTTCCACTCCATTGACATCTGTATAGTTACTTCCATTCCATCCAGCACCAGGAGTAAATCTCTTCAATGAATCCATAATAGAGTCAAAGTCATTAGCATCTACATCTTTTTCTACAACAGCTCTTGCATGCTCTCCTAAAGCGATAACAGAAATAAAGTTATATGAGAAAGCCCATGTTCCCATTCTTCCAGCTCCACCTTTTTCCACTACAGTATCTTCAACTTTCTTTAATATTTTTGGCCAGTTTCCTTTTTCATCTTCAGAGAATTTTATCCCTAAAGCTCCAGGATATCCCATTGTAGGAGATGGTAAATCTGCTTCTACAAAATATCCTCCAACTTCAGCTACTCTTTTTAACAATGGTTCAGTATGAGCATCATTTGTTGCAAAGAATGCTGTCTCTTTACCATATTTTTCCAACCAGTTAGGTACTTGTTCTAATATATATTGTTGAGCTCCTGCTACTCCAACATCACTTACTGGGTCTGGAGCAGACATATCAATAAATTCCATCCCAAGATCTTTTGCTGTTTCTGCCATTATATTTCTTCTTCTTGATAATAATTCATAACTTAAATGTCTTGGAAAAGATATATGCATAAATTTAGTGGCTCCCATTTCTTTAGCAGCCTTTACAATCAAATATCCTCTTGCTACATTGTCTGGATTAGTTACTAAATCAGCTGCATCACTGATTATTTCTGGATCTTCATGTGGGGCATTTGCTATCAATAATATATCAGGTCTTTTTTCTCTTATTCTTCTAAAAGCTTCAACTGTACCTGGAATAGCTTCTGCTACTAATACAACTTTCATCTTAGGATCATCTGCTAATCCTACCATTTGAGAAATAGTAGTTTCCATCTCCTGCATAAAGTTATCTGGATAAGTAACATGAGTAACCATTCCACCTTTGTCACTTGCTCCATACATTTTCACTAGTTCTTCTGCACCACGAAGGCTATCTTCTGACTGAGATACTGTTCCACTTACCACTCCAATATGATAATCTGCTTCTGCAGCAAAACTGAACAATGAAAATAAAAACATAAAAAATCCAACAACATATTTTTTCATAAGTTCCCCCTTATAATTTTATTATATTCTTTATAATTTCTGTACTCAATTATGTACACACAACAAAAAGTACCATTATTTAAGTACAGAGGTTACAAAACTTTCTGATATTGTTAGGATTATACTCCTTTAAATAATGTATGTCAACCATTATTTTCTCTAATCAGAAATTTCTTTTCATTTTTTTGTTTTTTAAAAAATTATCATTCAAGATTTTAAGGTATTTTCTTTATATATTTATACTCGAATTAATATTTCATATTTTTTTATTTGTACGATTTATAAATTTTCTTTTTTATTAATTTAATAAAAAAAAATCTGGTATTATTTTAAATACCAGATCTAAATTATAAAATTATTTGCTTATTCCTAACCTTTTATTAAAAAATGAATCTTTTATTTCAGTATATTTATCTTTCTTTACTGCTTCAATCTTTTCTTCAATTTTCTTATATATATAGCATATAATATCTGAATTAGTTATTTCATGATAATTATTTTTGTCCTTTTCATTTTTTATATAAGGTTTCTCATACATTTCAAATATAATATCTAAATTAGTCATTTCTTTCATACTTATCCTCCTATATTAATTAAAAACACTCTTAAAATTGGGCCAAAAATCTAAAAATATAGTTTTAAAACTTTTTCTTTCTATGTTTATATAATATTAAAAATTAATAAAAGTGTAAAACCATATTTTAGACATATCTTAACAAGTATAAACTTGTATCCCTTTCTTTTTTTATAATTTTTATAAAAAAAGGGCTCAATTTTATTGAACTCCCTTTTATCTAAAAATTATTTTCTTATATTTCATCCCAACCATCAACAGATGAACTCATGTTATAACTTGTTACTGTTCCTTCAAAGAAATTTGCTTTTACATTACCTTCTCCTTCTGTATCTGCAAATTTTGTAAGATGTTTATATGGATTTTTATTAAATCCATCATATATTGGTTTTAAACCAATACTTCTCAATCTCTCATTAGCCAGCCATTTTGTATATTGTTCTGTTGTTTCTTCTGTTATCCCAAGAATTTGATTCCCTATTATATGGTTAGTCCAATTTATTTCCTGTTCTACTGCTTTTCTAAACATATCATAAATTTCTTCATCATTGAAAAAACCTGGATTTTCACTTTTTATTTCTTTCAATAAATGTTGAAAGATAACAACATGTGATAATTCATCTCTATTTATAAGCCTTATTATATCAGATGTTCCCATCATTCTATTTCTGCTTGCCAAGAGATAGAAAAAATTAAACCCATTATAAAAATATATTGCTTCTAAAAGATAGTCAGCTATAATAACTTTAGAAAAATTTTCATCATTTGGATTTTCTAAAAATCTTTGATACATTTCAGCAATATATTTATTTCTTTCAAACAGTATTTTATCCTCTCTCCATTTATCATATATAGAATTTCTTATTTCTTTTGGAAGAATAGATTCTATTATATACTGATAAGACTGTGAGTGTATTGCCTCTTGAAATGTCTGAATGGAAAGTATCAGATTTATTTCTGGAGCAGTTATATAATCACATACATTTGGAATATTATTAGTCTGAATACTATCAAGAAATATTAAAAATGATAAAATTCCATCATAGGCTTCTTTCTCCTGATCTGTCAAATTTTTATAATCATTCTTATCTTGTGTCAAATCTATTTTTTCTGGTATCCAAAAGTTTCCCATCATTGTTCTGTAAAGTTGATTAGCCCACTGATACTTAACATTATTTAAATTAAATATATTTGTACTGTCACCTTTTATTACTTTTCTCTTAGATAAAGAATCATCTCCCAGAGGATTAAAAAGTTTTTTTCTATCCACTGCAGCTTTCACACTCCTCTTTTTCATTTATTATATTAGTATTTTTTTGAATTGTTCTTATATAATATACTGATTTACAACCATTTTTCCATGCTGTCATAAAAGTATTATAAATATCTTTTGCTCTTATATTTTTATTTAAATCAAAAATCAGTTCCATTGAAACTCCCTGAGTAGTCCATTTTCCTATCTTACTCATTATTTCTACATATACCTGTGGGTTTACATTTTTAAATTCTGGATAGAACCATGCCCTGTCTTTCAAATATTTTACTACTCTTGGCACTGCTCCTTTCTGATTTTTCTCTATATAAAATCTTGAAAATGTAGGATTGACAGATGCTGTTGTTCCCATAAGAAGTGATGTAGAAGTATTAGGAGCTATTGCAGTAAGTTCTCCATTACGTATTCCATATTTTCTTACTAACTCAAATACTTCATTCCATTTATCTGTATATTTGGAATTTGCCATATACCAGTCTTTATTTTTTTGAAAAAATAAACCTTTATCCCACAATGACCCTTTAAACATTGGATATTGTCCTCTATTTTTAGCCAATAATGCTGAGGATTTTATACTGTATAAAGCAATCTCTTCAAATAATTCATCTATATCATTCATTGATTCATCATAAATCATAAATTCTCTTGCTAAATAATCTGCCAGTCCCATACTTCCTACTCCTATAGTTCTGTATGCAATATTATGTCTGTCTGATTCTTTTATTGGTGTTTTTGTTAAGTCTATTGTATTATCAAGTATTCTTACAGCTATATCAACTATGTCCTCAAGTTCCTCTCTCATTATTTCTGCTAGATTTAATGAAACTAAATTACATGTATGAACCTCTCCAAGTTTTACATTTCTTACTCCATTTTCTTCAACAACCTTTTCCGTAAAATCTCTGCTTGGAGAAAAATTAGAGAAACTTTCCATACATAGGTTCCCATTTCCTATCATTCCCTTATGACTATTATGATTCATTAGGTTTGCTCTATCTTTAAAAAATATATATGGCATTCCTGTTTCTAATTGTACTTTCATTATTTCTTTAAATAATTCTCTGGCTTTTATTACTTTTTTCAATTCTAAAGAGTCATCTTTTTCTAAAGATATATAAATTTCTTCAAATTTTCTTCCATAGAGTTCACAGAGTTCAACTCCATATTTTCTACGCACCTCATATGGATCTACCAATGTCCATTCTAAATCATTTTCTACTCTTTCCATAAATAAATCAGACAGAACAACCTGAGGATATATATCATAAGCTTTCCCTCTCTGATCTCCATTTTCTGTCTGAAGTTCTAAAAATAACTCAATATCTAAATGCCATGAATCTAATGCTACTGTTACTGCTCCTGCTCTTCTTCCCTGCTGATTTACAGCTACAGCTGTATCATTCACTATTTTTATCCATGGAACTATTCCACCACTTGCATTATAATATCCATTTACCATAGAATCTTTTGCTCTTATTCTTGAAACATTTAACCCTACTCCTCCTCCACTTTTGCTTATTTTGGCAATAGTATCTATATTATAGAAAATAGATTCTATATTATCATCCATTGCAGTAATAAAACATGATGATAAATTTCCTTTTGGTATTCTTAAATTTGCCAAAATAGGAGTAGCTAAAGATATTTTTTTCAATGATAAAGCATTATAAAATCTTTTGGCTACTGACACTTTATTCTCTTCATTTATAGCTAGCAGCATAGCTATACACATAAATACTTCCTGTGGCAGTTCATAAATATTTCCCTTATATTTCAAAAGATATCTATTTACAAACATATTAGCTCCAGCATAGTCATACATCATATCTCTTGATGTATCAATAACTTTTTCCAGTTCTTTAATTTCATCCTCTGTATATTCCTGAAGCCTGTTATCATATATTCTATTTTCTGTAAGAGTTTTTACTGTTTTATAAAACTCTCCATATGAAAATCCTCTTTTATGAAAAACTTCTCTTTCTGTTTCCATCATAAGAAGCCTTCCTGCAACATATGTCCAATCACTTTCTTCAAAACTCGTCATGGCAACTGCTTGATTTATAAGAGACTCCTGTATTTTTTTTGTTGTTATATTTTCTTGGTATATTGAATCTATATAGCTTTCCAATTCAATCATATTGACTTCAAGTCCTTCACAAGCTCTTATAAGCTTCTCTCTAATTTTTATTATATCTAAGTTTTCTTTTATTCCTGCTCTATTTATAACTTCTCTCATTATATAACCTCTAAAAATTTTTCCATTGGATAATATTTTCCATCTTTTTCAATAACTGGAGCACTCATAATTCTATTTTTACTAGCTATAGTCATTAAAGTTTTTAAATCCTGAATATATTTATACTCAATCCCTTTATTATCTAATGTCTTTTTTAATGATTCGCATTTACTGCATCCTTCTTTTCCAAATACTGTTATCATTATTTTCCTCCTAAGTTCAATATATCATTTTACTATATATTGTGAATATATAAAACAAAACACAACATATGGTAATATTATTACATATATTCTTTATTTTTTCAATTACTTTATTTATTTTCTATGTTAAATTATTCAACAGCAACAATAAAATTCCTGTCAACTAAGGTAAATTTAATTAAAAAATTTAACTTTTAATATCAATTAAAATCCTTTTATATAGTAACAATAATATGAATAATTTAAACTAATACAAATTTTTTCAATCTCATTATTTATAATCTTGAAAATTAATTTTTAAGACAAAAAGGTATTTTTTATCCTGCACTTTAAATTCTTCCTAAAAGAATCTACATATAAAAAGCACTAAAGAATAAAACTTCCTTAGTGCTTTTTACTTTGTTTATTTATTTGGTGGAAAGATTTTTATTAAGATATTTTTTTAAATAACTCTACAAGCTTTTCTTTAGTGAAATATACTGGATTTGCTCCAGCACAAGCGTCTTTCATAGCATTCTCAGCCAATAATTCAAAATCTGGATTATTTACACCTACATCTTTTAATGATTTTGGTATTCCTACTTCTTCAGATAACGCTTTTATTCTTCCAATTACATAATCCACACACTCTTTATCAGTCTTATCAGTTACATTATAACCTATAGTTTTAGCTATTATTCTGAATTTTTCAGGAGCATGTTTTGCATTTTCTTCTTCTACTATTGGAAGAAGCATAGCATTGCAAACTCCATGAGGAAGGTCATATAGTCCTCCAAGTTGATGTGCCATTGCATGTACATTTCCAAGTCCAGCATTGCTGAAAGCTATACCATTCAAGAAGCATGAATAACACATTTGTTCTCTAGCTTCTACATCATCTCCATTTTTTACTGCTCTTGGAAGATAATCAAAAATTTCTTTTATAGCATATAGTGCTGTACAATCAGTGACATCCATAGCACCTTTAGCCACTACTGCTTCAATAGCATGTGTTAAAGCATCCATCCCTGTTGCTGCTGTAAGAGGAGTAGGCTTGCTCATCATAAGTTCAGGATCATTTACTGTTATTGCAGCTAAAGAATTTGTATCTACCATAATCATTTTTACATGTCTTTCTTCATCAGTTATTACATAATTAATAGTTACTTCAGCAGATGTTCCAGCTGTAGTAGTTATAGCAACTATAGGAAGTGATTTATTTTTAGTTTTATTCACTCCTTCATAATCTTTTATATTTCCTCCATTAGTTGCAAGTACAGCAATAGCTTTTCCACAATCTTGAGGTGATCCTCCTCCAATACTTACAACAAGGTCACATTTCTCATCAGTTAATATCTTGTATCCATCTTCAACATTTTTTACTGTAGGATTTGGCTTTGGTTCATCATAGACAACAAAGTCTACACCAGCCTCTTTTAATATATCGGTAACTTTTTTTATTGTTCCATTCCCCATAAGAAATTTATCACTTACAACTAAAGCTTTTTTACATCCCATTGTTGATAATGGTTGCTTAAGTTCAGCAAGACATCCTCTTCCTAATAAGTTAACTGGTGGTATGTAGTAAATCATTTTATCCCCCTTTATATATTTTTATTCGTATATTCGTACATAATTCTTATATACGTATTCATGTTTCAATATTAACATAAAAAAATATAAATTGTCAAATATTTTCTAAAGTATAGAAAAAAATCTTTATAGAATAAAAAAAGCTGAGTAACATTTAAAAAAAATGTTTTACTCAGCTCTCTTTTTTGTATAATATAGTTACCACCCTAATTATACAAAGGAGACATACAT